>JAVEEE010000197.1 GCA_030840615.1 Frankiaceae bacterium
GGTCGCCCGGGCGCCGTCCCGGTCGTCGCCGGCATAGCTGAAGCCGCTGCAGACCCAGCCCGCGGACAGCCCGTGCGGCATCCACACCGGGATCTTGGCGAGCTTGACGACGTGTTCGAGTGCCTCGACCCCGGGCCGCGGCAGCACGGCGTAGGGCGGAACGCTGCCGTGCTGGGCACACTGCCAGGCGCTCGACCACAGGCCGGGCGCACGCAGCTCACCCCCGCACCGGGGGCAGGTCGGCTCCGGTCGCACAAGGTCACGGTCCAGGGGGAACGCCGTGGCGTCAACCCCCGGGTGGGATCAGACGATCTCGTCGTCGACCACGCGGCGCGAGCTGACCGGCTCCTCGACCACGCGGCGGGTCACCAGCGGCTCTTCGACGACGCGGCGGGCCGGACGCCGTACGACGGTGCGGCGAACGACGGTGCTGCCGCCGAGACCACCCCAGCCGCCCACCAGGGCCGCCACGAGCACGATCGCGGCAAGCAGGATCAGCAGCAGGACGAGCATGCGGTTCTCGCCTTTCCGTCGTCGGCGCGGGTGTCTTTACTCTCGAACCCGATGTCCCCCCGCTCCGATGCCCAGAAACCGCACCCCGTCGAGTGCGCCGGCGCCGTGGTCCGCGACGCCGAGGGGCGGCTGCTGCTCGTCCGCCGCGGTCATCCGCCTTCCGAAGGGCTCTGGTCGCTGCCCGGCGGCCGGATCGAGCCGGGTGAGAGCGCAGCGCAAGCCGCGGCGCGGGAGGCACGCGAGGAGACGGGGCTCAACGTGCTGGTCGGCAAGCTGCTCGGCACCGTGGACCTGTGGGGCAACTACCGCATCCACGATTTCGCGGCGACCGTGGTCGGGGGTGAGCTGCGCGCCGGTGACGATGCCGCGGAGGTGCGCTGGTGCAGCGACGAGGACGTCGCCCTGATGTCGCTGTCGCCCGGGCTTCTCGACGAGCTACGGAAAATGGAGGAGCGCTAGGTCGTCGTCGCCGTCGTCAGCTGTGACTCGTCGAACGGTGGTTGCTCCACCGTGCAGAACGCGCACCTGGTCGCGTCGTAAGGGATCGAGCTCTTGCACTCGGGGCACACCTTCGTCCGCTTGCCCGGCTCCGTCTCGGGCTTGAAGCGCTCCATCAGCGAGTTCACCGGCAGCACCACGAAGTAGTAGAGCGCGAGGCCGATGAGGATGAGCGACAGCACGTTGTTGACGAAGTCGCCCCATTGAAAGATCGAGCCGTTAACGGTGAACTTCCGGTCCGCGAAGCTTTCGGTGGTGCACACCGGCGTGGCAGGTGGCACCGGCTCGGTGCAGGTGGTGTGGCCGCCGACCGCGATGCCGATGATCGGCGTGAGGAAGTCGCGCACCAGAGCGTTGATGACCGCGGTGAACGCCGCGCCGATGACGACACCGGTCGCGAGGTCGATGACGTTGCCGCGCAGGATGAACTTGCGAAAGCCGCTGATGCGCAGCGTGTCGCGGCTGCGCCGGAAGAAGTGCTCGATCCGCTCGCTGGCACCTTCGTCGCTCATGGCTCTCCCCGTCGGTCGAGTCCCGCGGCACGCCCCTTCGCCGCGACGACGACAGCCATCTTGCGCGACGCCTCGTCGATCATCTCGTCGCCGAGCATCACCGCACCGCGACGTCCACCGGCGTCCGACGTCGCATGGTCATACGCAGCGAGGATCGCCTCGGCCCGGTCGTAGTCCTCCGGCGAAGGTGAGAAGACCTCGTTGCCGGCGGCGATCTGGTCGGGATGCAACACCCACTTGCCGTCGTAGCCGAGTGCGGCAGCACTGTGCGCGCTGCGGCGAAACCCTGCGGTGTCGCGCACCTGCAGGTATGGACCGTCGATCGCCTGCAGATCATGGGCCCGTGCGGTGACGAGGATGCGCATCAACGCGTAGTGGTAGGCGTCGCCGACGTCGTAGCCCGGCGGTTGCTCACCCACGGTCAGAGTTCGCATGTTGATGCTGGCCATGAAGTCGGCGGGACCGAAGACCAACGCCTCGGTGCGGGTGGAGGCGCCGGCGATCGCATCGATGTCGAGGAGGCTGCGCGCGGACTCGATCTGCACCTCGATGCCGATCCGCCCGACGTCCAGACCGACCGCCTTCTCGACCTGGGTCAGCAGCAGATCGAGACCGGCGACGTGATGCGCGCTCTCCGCCTTGGGCAGCAGCACGCAGTCGACGCGGTTGCCCACGGCAGTGACGATGTCGACGACGTCGCGATGGGTCCACGCGGTCGACCAGTCGTTGACCCGGACAGCGACTGTCTTGCCGCTCCAGTCACCGTCGCGCAGGGCCGCGATCGCGTTGGCGCGCGCCTGGTCCTTGGCGTCTGCGGCCACCGCGTCTTCGAGGTCGAGGAACACCTCATCGGCCTCGAGGCCCTGCGCTTTGTCGAGCATCCGGGGGTTCGAGCTCGGCACCGCAAGGACAGTACGACGGGAACGCACGGCCCGGAGGCTATCGACCGGGGCCGATGTCCTCACTCCACCGGGATGGCCGGCGGCGTCGCCCGGTCACGCGCGGCGATGACCAGCGCGATCCCCGCGAGAAGCAGCAGCAGGCCCGGGACGGCGGCCACATGCGGGCGCTGATGCAGCCACACAGCGGCGAGCAACGTGGCGCCGGGCACCTCGAACAGGATCGCGAGCGACGCGACCATCGGGCTCGTCGTGCGCAGCACTCGGTTGAAAAGCGAGTGCCCCAGCAGCTGCGCCCCGACGGTCAGCGCTGCCAGCTTGAGCCAGGTGTTGGCGGAGTAGCCGACCAGCTGCTGCCGTCCGATCAGGCAGGCGCCGAGCAGCACGGCGGCGGTGGTGAGGTAGCAGAGCGAGGTATAGGTGGCGGTGCTCACGCTTTGGCGCACCTTGTTGCCGGTCACCATGTAGGCCGCGGCCGCCGCGCCCCCGGCAACGGCGAGCAGGTCACCGGCGAGCGCCCGGCCCGAAGCCGTCAGGTCGACGCCCGTCACCAGCGCCGCACCCGCCACTGCGAGGACGATGCCGAGCCAGGCGCGAGCCGGGATGTGATGCCCGGCACGGCGGGCCAGGAGTGCCGCCCAGATGGGCTGCGTCGCCACGAGCGCGGTCGCCGACGACACGGTCGTGTAGCGCAGGCTCGGCACCCACGTGCCGAAGTGCACGGCCAGCAGCACGCCCGCGCCGACGGCCAACCCTTGTTCACGTCGGCTGAGACCGAGCAGCTCCACGCGGCCGCGCAACAACACGACCGGCAAGGTGACGCCCGCGGCCAAGGCGTTGCGCCAGAAGGCAATGGCCATCGCCGGCGCCGCCGTGGCCGCGATGATCGGGCCCGATGTCGACACGGCAACGATCGCGATCACGAGAGCGGTGAGGTCTGCGACGGGCGGGACCTCGAGCGCCGCAGGTGCGTCGCTGCCGGTCACTCATAGAGTCTCGCCCATGGATGCGGCGGCGACGGCGGCGCTCATCGAGGAGGCCGCCAAGAAATCGGGCCTGGTCTGGCTGCGTGCGCCCGGTCCCGGCCAACGGGCCCAGCCGGTCTGGCACGCGTGGCAGGACGGGTCGCTCTACGTCCTCAGCGGTGGTCTCGAGCAACCGGTTCCGGATGGGCTG
>JAVEEE010000250.1 GCA_030840615.1 Frankiaceae bacterium
GCGATGTCAGCGCCGGCGTACGACGAGAAGACCAACGACATCTGGTATTCCGACGGCAACACCGGCTTCTACGGCGTGCGGCTGACGAAGGCGACCGGGGTATCGACGTTCGCCAAGAAGGTCGTCACGCCCGGAAACTAGCGTCACTGGGCCAAAGTTCGGGGCGGCGACGCTTCCGCGGAACGCTTCTGCTGAACTTTGGCCGCCGAAACGGACACACGAGCGTGTGATGTCCGAGTCGGAGGCCAAAGTTCGGGGGCGGCGACGAGTGAGTAGAACGCCGGGTTAGGCCCCGCCGAGGTTGCGCAGGGCGTCGCCGGTGAGGCGCCAGGTGGTCCATTCCTCCTGCGGCGCGGCGCCGAGAGAGCGGTAGAAGCCTTGCGCCGGCTCGTTCCAGTCGAGTACGGCCCACTCCACCCGACCGCAGCCGTCGGCGACAGCGATGCGCGCGAGCTCGCTGAGCAGGGCGCGGCCATGTCCGCCACGGCGCGCCTGCGGGCGCACGAACAAGTCCTCGAGATACAAGCCGTGCGTGCCGAGCCAGGTCGAGAAGCTGTAGAACCAGATGGCGAAGCCGACGACCTGCATGTGCTCGTCTTCGGCGACGAGGCAGAAGACCTTCGGATGATCGCCGAACAGACTTGCGTGAAGGTGCGACTTCGTCGCGACAACGGCGTCCGGCTCACGCTCATAGGTCGCGAGTTCACGGACCAGCGACATGACGACGGGTACGTCGTCGACGGTTGCCGGGCGGATCATCGACCCACCCATCGACGGATACGTAGCCCGGCCCGGGTTGCTAGGCCGCGTCGATCTGTGATCTCTAGGCCTGCTTGGTCTCCCAGAAGATCTTGTCGATCTCCGCGATCTTGTCGAGGAGCTTCTGCGCCTCGCCCGGGTCGACGCTGCCCTTGCTGCCTGTCGCGCCGGCGAGCTTCGTCGCCTCGTTGAACAGCTGGTGCAGCTCGGGGTACTTCTCGAAGTGCGGCGGCTTGAAGTAGTCGGTCCACAGCACCCACAAGTGGTGCTTCACGAGCTCGGACCTCTGTTCCTTGATGAGCAGCGCGCGCGTCCGGAAGACGGGGTCCTCGTTGCCCTGGTACTTCTCGCAGATCGCCTTGACGGACTCGGCCTCGATCCGCGCCTGCGCGGGGTCATAGATGCCGCAGGGCAGGTCACAGTGCGCCGAGACGACGAGCCTCGGCTGCATTAGACGGCGCAACGTCTCTTTGCGCACGAAGCACGACATTTGTCCTCCTACGTTGCTGATTCAGATGCCGACGGGGCGACACTATCGCCATGACTTGGCCGCTCCGCCGGGTGCTGGTCAGCGGGCCCTCCATGGCCCCTGCCCTCCGTCACGGCGACCAGCTGCTGGTGCTCATGCGGCCTTCTCGCCGCACACGTTCGGTCGGCAATGTCGTGGTTGTCGCCCTCGCCGACCGGCCGCTTGCCGTCAAGCGGCTGGCGCGTGTCGAGCCTGACGGCCGCGTGTGGGTGGAAGGCGACAACCCTTTCGGCAGCACTGACAGCCGGGACCTGGGTGCGCTGCCGGCGGACGCCGTCGTCGGCCGGGTCGTGCTGCGGTTATGGCCCAAACCGGGCTATGTCCGTCCTAGTCAATGACCAGGCAGAGATGGCTCTCGTGAGGCATGTAGCCGCCGCTTGAGTGGCCGATGCCTCGAACGTGACAGCAATGGCACTGCCGCGAAGCCGTGCCGCCGCCCCGTCCGCCGTAGCGTCGGCGAACGCAACGGCGGCCATTCGCCGTGTCACCGGCACCTGGAGCCAGCCCGAGCCTTGGACCGTCGCCGTGCTCCTGGTGACGGGCGTCGTGATCATCGGCCGCCACCCGATCGCTCACATGTTGGGCACCGAGGTGAACACACCGGCAGCAGTTCCGATGCCGGTTGCCACCGCTCCCGCCGTCGCCGGCGCGACCCAGCCCGCCGCTCCTGCAGCCGCTCTCGCAGCCGCACCGACGCACGCGCCCCGCGATCCGTTCCACGCACTTGTCGCGGCCGGTCCCGCTGTCCTCACCCCGGACTTCTCGGGCAGGTCGACCGGTACGACGGCGCCTGCCGTCCATCAGCCGCAGACCACGCCGTTGTCGCCTGCCGGCACCGCGACCTGTGCCGGCACCACGCACACCGTCGTCGCGGGTGACACGCTCTGGACCATCGCCGCGACGGCCGTCAAGTCCGCGGACGACAAGCGGGTCACGGTTGCGTGGCACCGGATCTACCGCGCCAACCGGCCTCCGCTGTCCGACCCGGCCATGCTCACGGTCGGTGCCAAGCTCTGCCTGCCGACCTCGGCCTGACCCGGTCTCGACCGCGCCTCACAAGACCTTCGACAGGAACGCCTTCGTCCGCTCGTGCTGCGGGTTGGCGATGACATCACGCGGCGCTCCTGACTCGACAACGACACCTTCGTCCATCAAGACCAGCGCATCGCCGACCTCACGGGCGAAGCCGATCTCGTGGGTGACGACGATCATCGTCATGCCGGACTTCGCGAGATCGCGAATGACGTCGAGCACCTCACCGACGAGTTCGGGGTCGAGTGCACTCGTGGGCTCGTCGAAGAGCATGAGCTTGGGCTCCATCGCGAGCGCTCGGGCGATCGCGACCCGCTGCTGCTGGCCACCCGAAAGCTCGTTCGGGTAGGCCCGGGCCTTGTCGGCAAGCCCCACCCGCTCGAGCAGCTCGTCCGCCTTGACGCTTGCCTCGGAGCGGTTGAGTCCGCGCACCCGAATCGGTGCCTCGACGACGTTGTCGTAGACCGTCATGTGCGGAAAGAGGTTGAATCGCTGGAACACCATGCCGATGTCGCGCCGGCGCGCGGCGATCTCGTGGTCGCGCAGCTCGTGCAGCACCCCGCCGCGCCGCTTGTATCCGACGAGCTGCCCGTCGACGTAGAGCAGTCCGGCGTTGACGGTCTCCAGATGGTTGATGCAGCGCAGCAACGTCGACTTGCCCGAGCCCGACGGTCCGAGGATGCACATGACCTCGCCGCGGTCCACCTGCAGGTCGATCCCCTTGAGCACCTCGAGCCGGCCGAAGGACTTGCGTACCCCTTCGGCCATGACCATCGCGGTCGAAGCGGCGGTCATCGCTGCTGCCCCGTGCTCAACGCGACCGATCGGGAGCCGCTGTTCCCGCGTTGATCGAAACCGCGCCCGAAGCGACGTTCGAGGAAGTACTGCCCCACCATGAGCACGCTCGACAGCGCGAGGTACCAGAGCACGGCAGCGATGTACATCGGGAAGACGTTGAAGGTCCGGTGACCGACGGCCTCCAGCTGGAAGAACAGCTCGATCGAGACCGGGACGGCGACGACGAGCGAGGTGTCCTTCAGCATCGCGATCGTCTCGTTGCCGGTCGGCGGCACGATGACACGCATCGCCTGTGGCAGCACGATGCGCCGAAGCGCGAGTGTTCGGCCCATGCCGAGCGACTGAGCTGCCTCCATCTGGCCGGGGTCGACTGCGAGGATGCCCGCGCGGACGATCTCCGCCATGTAAGCCGCTTCGGACAAGGCCAGGCCGAGCAGGGCCGCCCGGAAGCCGGTATAGAAGTTGTTCGCGTTGACGCTCCAGATCGTCCCGTGCACGTCGAGACCGAGCAGGCCCGAGATCTGGTCGGTGAACGGCAGCCCGAGTCGCAGCCGGGGGTAGAGGAACCCGAGGTTGCCGACCACGGTGAGCAGCACGTAGCGCGGAATGGCACGGAAAAACCAGGTGTAGAGCCAGGCCGCGCTCTTGAGGATCGGGTTCTCGGACAGCCGCATGATCGCGATGACGATGCCCAACGCGATGCCGATGAGCATCGAGAACACGGTCAGCAGCAGGGTCGCCTCGGCGCCGCGCAGGATGGGTCCGCGGAACATGTTGTGGACCATGAACGACCACTGGAACCGGTCGTTGGTTGCGAGCATGTGCACGAACATCGCGGCAAGCACTGCAATGACCGCGGTGCTGGCCCAACGGCCGGGAT
>JAVEEE010000304.1 GCA_030840615.1 Frankiaceae bacterium
GATCCGCCGGTCGACCGGCCACGGCCAGATCCACGGCCGGTGCGAGATGATCTCGTCGTGGTAGAAGCCGATCGCCTTCTCGAGCCAGGAGAACGGGTCCCCGGTCGGCGACCGTAGCGGCATCTCCGACGCGTTGTTGGTCGTCAGCACGAGGACGCCGCCGGGTCGCAGCACCCGGGCGATCTCCCACACGGCGAGCTCGGGGCGCAGCAGGTGCTCGATCACCTCGGTCATGACGACGACGTCGAACAGGTTGTCGCGGAACGGCAGGTGCTCTCCGTCACCGCGCACGAAACGACGCTTGATGGTCAGCGGCGGCCCGTTGCGCAACTTGTCGGCGGCCCACTCGATGTGGTGCCCGCCGTAGTCGAGCCCGACGTAGTCCAGCGGCAGGTCACCGAGCTTGTCCGCGACGAGCGCAGCGCCGCAACCGACGTCGAGAACGGCGCCGTTGGGCGGAACGTGCCGGCGCACCATGTCGGCGACGAGGTCGTAACGCATCTGGTGGCGGTGTGCGTGGTACTCACCCCAGATGTCCAGCTCCTCCTCCAGCGTCGGCACGCACTCGTTGTAGTGCCGGCTGAACGTCTCCAGGTTGGCGGTGCGCAGCAGCTCGCGCTCCCGCTCAGTCGTCGCGATGCCGTGACGTCGGTAGCGCGAGTAGGCCCCACCCCACACACCGACGAGAACCGCGGCGGCAAGTGCGCGTTGCGTCTTGGATGCCCCGGGGCGCAATGCCGCAGCAGCCAAGGCAGGCGGTGCGGTCCATCGGGCGACACGCAGAGGATGAGGAGCCACCGCGGCATTATGAAGGCCGGACTGGTGATGCGACACCGGCGGGCGTCATCGACACCCGAATGGTTCAGCCGCGCGGCGTGTAGGTGAAGCTGCGGAACACGACTTCCTGCGCCGACTTGTCGTAGGGCGCATCGCCGTGCTCGAACCACAGGTTCAGGTGCACCTCGGTGCCCGGCTGCGGAGCTCCGGGCAGCGCCTTCGTCGACCTCCACGAGTGGTAGACGCGGGCGTTGGGCGACGTGCCGACCCGCGCGCGGAAGACGACGGACTTGGGTCCCCAGGTGAACTCGTAGGTCATCGGCGAGTTACGCGGAACGGTGAACGGCACGAGGTGGCCGGGTCGCTTCCACGGCTGCACAACCCACTGGGCGTTACGTGCCTTCGGGTCGTCCTGCCCCCAGGGGCTGAGCTCGACGTCGCTCTCCTGACGGCTGGGCCGGACTTCCTTGTTGTAGGTGAACATCCCGATCACGGCCAGCGGGTCGAGCTCGCCCATGGGGGTGTCGATGACGAAACGGTAGGTCCCGTAGCCGTAGTCGTTCTTGAGCGTGCCGACACCCACTCCGCACCAGTTGAGGCCGCACTTCTTGGCCACCATGTGCAGGCGGCCGTCGGCATCCGTGAAGACGGTCTGCGGCGTCCCGATCCAGAAGTTGTGGTTGGGGTTCTGCCGGGTCACGGGGCTCTCCCGCGCGGTCCACACCTCGTTCTGCCAGATGACGGGCATCACGGAGGTCACGTCGTTCACGGCCGGCACCCCGGGCCGGGCGACAGCCGGGACGGCGGCGGCCGCACCGAGCGCGAGGCTCAGCGTGAGAACGCATCGGGTTATCCGCGACATAACCGGCCAATCCTAACAATCCGGAACATGGTCGTCTGGGACGCTGTCGGGAGTGCAACGAGCGACCCGGGAATTGGTTGCGATTTCGGCATTATCGTCAGCACAAACCTGGTGGGAGGGTGACGACGGGTGTTGGGACGCACCGCGCGACGCGCGATCGACGTGGCCCGGGTCGCCCGGCCCGGCGCGCGCCGGCTCGGCCGGTCTGCCCGACGGCGAAGGTTCGTCGTGCGTGCCAAGGCCGCGGCGAGCTGGGCCGGTGCCGAGCTCGACATCAGGATTGCCGAGGATGCAGACATCCGGTCGGTCGACCTCGACATCTGGCCGGGCACCCACAGCTCTCTCGTCATCGGCGCGGGGGCGCGCCTCGGTGACGGCGTGCGGCTGTCACTGCGTGGTGGTCGCCTGGAGATCGGCGCCGGCACCGACGTCCGGCGACACGGCACCTACCACGTCGGTGGAGCTCTCCTGATCGGATCGGGCTGCGTGCTGTCGACGGGCGTCTGCGTGCACTGCGCCGAGTCCGTGTCGATCGGCGACCTGACCATCGTCGGTGAATACACGACCATCGCCGACTCTGCACACGTGCGCACGGCACCGGGTGCACCGGTCCATCACAGTGTGCGGACTCGCCCCGTCGCGATCGGCAGCAACGTGTGGATCGGAGCTCACGCAGTCGTTGCCAGCGGCACCGACGTCGGCGACCAGTGCTTCATCGGAGCCGGAGCCGTTGTCGTGTCGGACGTGCCCGCCGGCTGGCTGGCCGGAGGTGTCCCGGCGAAGCCGCTGCGTGAGCTCGCCGTCGAAGCGTGAGGGTCCTGCACTACGTCGAGCACTGGCTCGATCTCTCCGCCGGCTTCGTGCACGCGCACGTCTCGCGCTCCGCGCATCGTCCGGTGGTGGTGTCGCACAACGCGATCGAGAATCGCGCGACGTTTCCGCAACGGCCGATCGTGCGGCTCGACCCGTTCGCGCGTCGTATTCCCCCGCATCGTTGGTCGCGCGACCGCACCCGCCTGCTGCAGATCGTCGCGGCCGGCTATCGGACCCGCATCGTGCACGTGCATTTCGGTTTCGTCGTAGGCGACGTGCTCGACGCCGTACGCCGACGTGACCTGCCGCTGGTGCTCTCGCTGCACGGAAGCGACGCCACCTCGTTGCCGCAGCGGCAACCGGGGCACTACGACGAGGCGCGCGAGCTCGTCAGCGCCGTGATCGTGCCGTCGCAGTTCCTCGCCGGCGTGGCGAGAGAGCTCGGTTTCCCGGCTGACCGCATCCACGTGATCCCGGCCGGCATCGACACCACGTTCTTCACGCCGTCACCGCTGCCCGAGCACCCGACGGTGACGTTCGTCGGACGGCTCGTCGAGAAGAAGGGCCTCGACGTCCTGATGGAGGCGTGGCCGACCGTGTGCGCCGCCGTCGCGGACGCGCGGCTCGTTCTCGTGGGTGCCGGCCCGTTGGCCTCGGCGATCCCCGCCGACGACCCGTCGGTCCGTCACCTCACGCCGCAGGCCGCTCGACGTGGCGACCAGGTCCGCGACGCGATCCGGGACGCGCGGGTGGTCGTCAGCCCGAGCCGCACCGCCGTGTCCGGCGACGCCGAGAGCCTGCTGCTGGTCAACCTCGAAGCCCAGGCCAGTGGCCGGCCGGTCGTGACGACGCGGCACGGCGGCATCCCGGAGTTCGTCGCGGAGAACGCGTCCGCGCTGATCGTCCCCGAGGGCGACGCGCCGGCTCTGGCCGACGCGTTGGTCCGGGTGCTCACCGACCGGCCGCTGGCGCAGCGGTTGGCTCAGGCCGGGCCGGCGGTGGCAGCGCGGTTCGACGTGCGCGACTGCGTGCGACGGGTCGACGAGGTCTACGAAGCGTTGCGCCCGCTGCGCCGGCCGTAGTGGCTGTCCCGCACCGGCGTGACCAGGCCGGCGACGAAGCCGACCGCGATGCCGCCGAGGCGTGCCACGGTGACGGTGGACAGGAAGCGGTCGCGTTTGCGCGCGTGCAGCCATAGCTGCGTCAGCCCCCACGCCCACAGGTACTCCCGCGTGACGAGTGCAAACCGGCGCAACCGACCCGACTTGAGCAGCTTGGCCAGCCGGGCACCGCGCCCCCGGCCGTAGGTGTAGTCCAGCCGGATGATCGTGCGCTGCCGACTGCGCCACTGGTCGTGCCAGCCGAATGCGGCCGGCTCGTAGCGACCGGTCCATCCGGCCGCGAACAACCGGTCGAAGAGGTCGGCCTCCTCGCTGCCCCCGAACCGCGCTCCGGCGCCGAGCATCTCGTCGAACCCGCCGATCGCCGTCATGGCCGACCGGCGCACGGCCATGCTCGCCGCGTGTCCGAGCAGGCCGGTGGTGCGGTCGTCGTACGCCGCGGGGTCGGGCCGGTCGAGGATCGAGACCGCGAGCCCCAGCGTCTCCTGGTCCGGCGGAACCTCGAGGCGGCCGGCGACAAAGCCGATGCACCGGTCGAGCTCGAGTGCGGCGACGAGCGCGTCGGCCCAGCCCGCGTCGACCCACACGTCGTCGTCGCAGAACGCGACGAAGTCGTGGCGGGCCGCCTGCCAGCCGAGGTTGCGAGCCACGCTGGCACCGGGCCGATCACTGCGAACGACGTTCGCGTCGTGCTGGTGCGCAACGTGCTCGATCGCCGCGGCGTCCGTCGACGCCGAGTCGACGACGATCAGCTCGTCGTCGCCGGCGAGGGCCGAAGCGAGGCTTGCGAGGGCGCGGTCGAGCATGCCCGGCCGGTCACGCGTCGGCACCACGACCGACAGCGGCGGACGGGTCACCCGCCCCTCCGCGGCCGGTAGTGGCCGGCCTCGACCGGCGTCGCAAGCCCCCTCATGAGCCCGATCGCGTTGGCCGCGACGCGGTAGATCGTCGCCTTGGCGAGCCGCCGGTCGCCGTTGCGCCACTGCGTCAGCGCAATCGCGATGCCCCAGTGCCAGAACGCGTTTGCGGCGACGAGACGGGCGCGATGGCGGTCCGAGCGCACCAGCTTGGCGATGCGCGCGCCGTTGCCCATGCCGTAGTTGAAGTCGAGCTGGACGATCTCATCCATGTCGCGCCACTGCTCGTGGAAGGCGAGAGCCGACGGCTCGTAACGACCCGTCCACCCGGTCGCGAGGATGCGGTCGAACAAGTCGACCTCCGGAGCGCTGCGGAAATGGCCACCCGCACCCATGGCCTCGTCCCACCCGTCGACACGGTCGAGCACCTCACGTCGGGTGGCCATGCTCGCGCCGTGGCCGAGGTTGACGACGCTGCGGCGGTCGAACACCTGCGGCTCCTGCTCGCGTTTGAGAGCGATCTCGCGCCGCGGGAACGGCTGACCCGGGGGGACGTCGATGCGTCCGGTGACGAACCCGGCCTCCGGGTGTCGCTCCGTCGCGTCGGCAAACGCCTGCGCCCAGCCGGCGTCGACGACCACGTCGTCGTCGGTGAACAGCACGACGTCGTGCCGGCTCGCGCGCCAGCCGAGGTTGCGGGCGCGGTTGACCCCTGGCCGCTCCGCCCGGACCAACCGATCGGCGTAACGGTGCGCGACAGCGGCCACCTCGTCACGCCGCACCGAGGCCGAGTCGACGACGACGAGCTCGTCCCCGTCCCGCAACGCCGCCCGCACGCTGGCCAGACATCGGGCCAGCTGCTCGGGACGGTCGCGCGAGGCGACGACCACGGACACGGGCGGCACGAGGCGAAAGCATCGCATGGCGGGGTGCCTTCAAGCCTTTTGCAAGACCTTGCGCTGGTACCGTCAGGCGCCGGAGGTGAGGGATGGCCGACGACCCAGACAGTCAGCCGTCGCCGTTACGGCAACGCCGTAAGACGGCTGCCGCAACCCAGACAGCAACCAGCACCGCGACGCCGACCGAGGCGGTCGCGCGACCCCGGCGCCCCCCCGTCGCGACGACATCCGTCGCCGACGTGCCCGTCGTAGCGGCGGAGCCGGTCGTTCCCGAACCGTCCAGACCGCGCCCTTCAGTCCGATTCTGGGCGATCCTGGTCGCGTCCGCGCTCGTCGTCGGCCTGGCCGTCGGTGCGGTGGCGGCCTACGCCGTCAAGCACAGCTCGCCCACCTTCCAGAGCCAGGCACTGCTCGAGATCGACCAGGCCCACGCGCTGGCGAGCAGTCCCGACGACGGCGTCATGGCAAAGCTCTCGCGGCTGCGCTACAAGTACGCCGGCCTCATCCGCACCGAGGTCTTCGCGAAACCGGTCGCGACGAACACCAACCTCTCGCGCGGTGTCGTCAACAACGCCCTGTATGCCGTCGTCGACCCGAGCTCGCTGCTGCTTGCAGTCGGCGCGCGGGCCAACACCGCGGACAAGGCGCAGTCGATCGCCAACGCCGCCTCTCAGCAGCTCGTCGACTTTGCCCGGACTGAGCAGGAGACGAACAAGATCCCCGTCACCCTGCGCGTCACGTTCACGATCGTGACGCCGGCCGACACCGTCGGGAAGGTGTCGCCGACGCAACGGCGGATCGACCTCGTCGCGCTCGGTGCGTTCCTGTTCGTCGCGGCGGGCACCATCGGCTTCGGATATCTGTGGCGGCGCGACTCCTAGCCGGGGGCTGAGCCATGCCCACCCTCGGCATCGCACTGGTCACCGCAGTACTGACCGCAGCGATCCTGCTGACCCGGCTGCGGATCGGGTTCGCCATCGTCGTGACGAGCGCGGTGCTGGTGCCTGCTCCGCTGTCGGTGAACAACCCGCTCACGCACTACGCGACGTTCACTCGGGTGCTCGTCGTCGTACTCGCGATCAGGCTGTTCTTCGGGATACGCGCCGGCGAAGTGCCGCGCGCCGCGTTGCGGTGGACACCGGTGCACTCCGCGTTCGCGGTCTTCCTGACGTGTGCCTACGTGGCCGGCATCGCGCTGGCGACGTCGGCCGTGCTCCCGAAAGCGCCCTACTCGCCCGCGTTCGACCTGCTCGACCAGTTCGTGTTCTTCGTCGTCATGCTGGCTTGCGTCCGCGCGGTCGGCGACCTGCGCTGGGTGCTGGGCATGGTCAGCGTCGTACTGCTCGCGTCGGCGGGCGTCGGCGTGATCGAGCACGTCACCGGCAACTCCTGGGGCCACTGGCTGCTCAAGAACGCCCGCATCCCCACCGTCGCCGCCGACCCGCTCGAACGGCGCGTCGGTCACGTCCGCGTTCGCGGCGGTGCGGAGTATGCGTTGCAGTACGGCTGGGTGACCGCGATGCTCCTGCCCGCTCTCCTTGGCTGGCTGGCCGCGTGGAAGGGCCGGCTCGTGCACTGGCTGCCCGTCGTGCTCGCCTCAGTCGGGCTGGTGCTGCTGGCCGAGTACTGGGCCTACAGCCGTTCGGCGCTCGCCGTCATCGGTGGACTTGTCATCATCGCCGCGGTCGCGATGCGGGAGCGACGCATCGTCCTGCTGACCTTGGCAGGTGTCGCCGTGAGTGTCGTTGCGTTCGTCACCATCGGGGCGCTGCAGGACGGCTTCGTCGGTCTGCCGTCGGGTTACGTCGATGTGCGTACCGGCCGGATCCCCGTCATCCTCCAGCTCGTCGCCAGCCACCCGCTGCACGGCCTCGGTCTCGGCGCGATCTCCTCGCTCGGCCTGCAGTCGACGGACACCACCTATCTCCAGCTCTACGGCGACATGGGGCTGCTGGGTCTGGTCTCCGGGGTCGCTCTGCTCGTGACCGCCTTCACCTGCTGCATCGGCGGGCTGCGCTCGCAGGTCCGGGTCGAACGAGCAGCGGCGGGCGCAGCGGTCGCCGGCGGCGTCGCGCTGCTCGTCGGCGGGCTCGCCTACGACGCTTTCCGGTCGCTCAGCTCGGCCCGGCCGTTCTGGGTCCTCGTCGCCATCGGGCTCGCCGCGACGGAGTACGCCCGCGGCCCGCTTCCACGGCTGGTCCCGCGCGACCGGCGGCTCCTCATCGGAGGACTCGTCGTCGCCGAGGTGCTGGGTTGGGTTGCCGTCGCCTTGGCGCCGGTGCACTACGCCCAGCAATACCGGTTCACGACCGTCTCGGTCGTCCGCGAGGCGCGACCCGGCGACCCGGTCACCGGGGGAACGACGTTGCTCAACACGGTGTGCGGCATGGTCGACGACCTGCCGGCCGACGCCCCACCGGCGCGTTACGACTGCCGCGACCCGCAGCTGGCTGCCGGCATGGGCCAGCTCCGGATCCAGTCCACGACCCCGACCCGCGTCTCTAGTGCCGTCGAGCTGATCGAGAGCCAAGCGGCGCTGGCCGAGCTCAGCGCGTTC
>JAVEEE010000143.1 GCA_030840615.1 Frankiaceae bacterium
GTCGGTGCCGACCTCCGACGGCCCCAACGACAGCAGGGTCTTGAGACCGGGCACCCTGTCGCGCAGCTCGGCGGCGCGCTCGTCGAAGCCGGCCGGGTCGAACACGAGGGTCTCGACGCCGGCGTCCTCCAGCACGTATGCCTGGTCGTCGACCGAGCCCATCGGGTGCAGCGACGTGCTCCGGCACGGCGTCAGCATGTTGGCGCCCATGGTGAACAGCACCTCGGGCCGGTTCTTGCTGAGCATCGCGATCGGGTGGTGCTCACCGATGCCGAGCGACGCGTAGGCCTGCACGTAGCGGCTCATCTCGGCGGCCACCTGCGACGCGGTCAGTACCTCGTCGCCGAGGTAGACCGCCGGCCGGTCGGCGTGCCTCGCCAGGGCAGCGACCAGCAGGTCGGGCATGAACGCCGGGGTGTGCAAAGACATGTCGGGACGATATCTGAAAGGGTGTCAGAAACGCGAGGGAGGACCTTGTCCACGAAGGGGCGCGCGCGGCCACCCGAGGGGCACCGATGGTGACGCTCAGCCTCGGGTTGCCGAACTTCGGGTCGTGGATCGGCCCGGACTGGCGCGGGCTGCTCGACGTGGCCCGCGCCGCCGAGGACGCGGGCGTCGACCGGGTCGTGGTGACCGATCACGTCGTGATGGGTCGCGACACCAGCGCCTACACCTGGGGGCGCTTTCCCACCGCGCCGGACGGGCCTTGGCTGGAGCCGTTGAGCTGTCTCACGGCCATCGCCGCCGTCACGAGCACGGTGCGGCTCGCGACCGGGATCCTCATCGCGCCGCTGCGACCGGCGCCGCTGCTCGCGAAGACCGTCGCCACCGTCGACGTGCTCTCCAACGGCCGGGTCGACCTCGGCGTGGGGGTGGGCTGGCAGCGGGCCGAGTACGACGCGATGGGCCTCGACTTCACCGCCCGCGGTCGGCTGCTGGACGACACGATCGGTGCCTGCCGGGCGTTGTGGTCGCAGCTGCCCGCGTCGTACTCGTCGGCCTCGGTCACCTTCGACGACGTCTGCTGCGTCCCGCAGCCCTTGCAGCGACCTCTCCCGGTCTGGTTCGCCGGCACTCTCAACGACCGCAACGTGCGTCGCATCACGACGTTTGGCGACGGCTGGATCCCGATCATGGGAGCGACGCTCGACGACATCCGCACCGGCGCGGCTCGGTTGCGGGCAGCCACCGCGCGACCGATCGACGTGCAGGCCCCCGTTCGCCCGGTGCGCAGCGCCGACGGCACTGTCGACCTTGCTGCGACGGTGGCCGCGGTGCCCGAGCTGGTCGACGCCGGCGTCACCAACATCTATGTGCACGTCGCGGCAGTCGCCGACGGGCCGGCGCAGGCCGCGGAGACGTTGGCCCAGCTCGTCCGCGAGCTCCAGGCAGCACTGCGATGAGTGCCGGCGACCGGCAGGAGCTGCGCGAGCTGGTCGAACGCTATGCGCTCGCCGTCGACCATGCGGACGGCGCGGCGGTTGCGGCGCTGTTCACCGAAGCCGGCGTGCTCGCCCTCTGGATGGACCCGGCGTCGGGCGAGCAGACCGGGGAGCGCCGGGGTCACGACCAGATCGCGCGAGCCATCGACGGCCTGACGCAGTATCAGGCGACGCACCACACGGTGTCGGCGACCCACGCGGTCGTCGACGGCGACGCCGCAACGGGCGAGACGACCTGCACCGCTCATCACGTCGAGCGAGGGCCGGACGTGCACGATCGCGTGCTCTACATCCGCTACGTCAACACCTTCGCCCGGACCGCAGCCGGCTGGCGGTTCACCCGCCGGGAGGTTCGGGTGCAGTGGGTCTCGCGGCTGCCGGTCGACCGCTGATCCGGCCGCAGCTCAGCGCCAGTCGGGGTGCAGCTGGCGGTCGAGGACGAGCCGCAGGCCGTTGACCGTCTGCCCGTTGAGCTCGACCGCTTCGGCAGCGGTGGCGAGCCAGGCCACAGCGGCTGCCGGCGCGGTCGGCGGTGCACCGGTGTAGTGACCGACGAGACCGAGCCGTTCGGCATTCGCCTGCATCCGCTCGGTCATGACATGGCCGGGGTCGACGTTGAACGCAAGGATGCCGCGGTCACCGAGCTCGACGGCGAGATGGCCGGCAAGTCGATGGAACGCAGCCTTGGACGCCGCGTAGGCGTAGCCCCAGCCGCCCGCACCGACGGGTGCGGTCGGGTCGTGGGTTGCGGCATGCGACGTGAGGGCGATGATGCGGCCGCCACCGGCCGTGAGCATCACCGGCAGCGCCGCCTGGACGAGCACGAGCTGGGCGACGGTGTTGGCCATCAGCTTGGTGACGAGCACGTCCGGGGTCGTGTCGACGACGCGGACCATGCTCCCCGGCCCCGTGTGCACCGCGTTGAGAACAAGGACGTCAAGGCGTCCCCAGGTGTCGACGCACTCGGCGACGGCGCGCCGCAGCGAGTCGTGATCGGTGAGGTCCGCAACCAGCAGCAACGCCTTGCCGCCGCGTTCCCGCACCTCGCGCCCGGTGCGCTCGAGACTGCCCTCGACCGGAGCATCGCCGCCGGCATC
This sequence comes from Frankiaceae bacterium, assembly GCA_030840615.1. Classification (GTDB taxonomy): domain Bacteria; phylum Actinomycetota; class Actinomycetes; order JAFAQI01; family JAFAQI01; genus JAFAQI01. Next base: position 2,540 of record JAVEEE010000143.1, read on the forward strand.
CGAGTCGTCGACGCCCTCGCCTTCGCGCAGCGTGCGTGCGGTCAACGCGACGTCGAAGCCGGCCACCGCCAGCGCACGGGCGGTGGCCCGGCCGATGCCACGACTGGCACCCGTCACCAATGCCACCGAACGCCCGGTCGACGCCATCGCAGCACTGTATGGTCCGGCCGACATGGCCAAGCTTCGGGTTGTCGTTCTCGGCGCTGGTTTCGGCGGCCTGGAGCTCGCGACCCGGCTGTCCGAGAGTGCCGCCGAGCACGTCGACATCACGCTCATCGACAAGAACGACGCCTTCGTCTTCGGCTTCTCGAAGCTGGACGTCATGTTCGGGCGCACGACATTGGCCGACGTGCGAGCCCCCTACCGCGAGATCGACAAGGCCGCTGTGACATTTCGTCAGGAGACGGTCACGGCCATCGACCCGGCAGCGAAACGCGTCACCACCGACCGTGCGACCTACGCCGCAGATGTGCTCGTCATCGCGCTGGGCGCCGACCTCGACCCCGCAGCCACCCCCGGCCTCATCGAGGGCGGCCACGAGTTCTACTCGATGGCCGGCGCCGCCGGTCTCGCACCGGTGCTGGGCGGGTTCGAGTCGGGACACGCCGTCATCGGTGTGATGGGCACGCCCTACAAGTGCCCGCCGGCCCCCGCCGAGACCGCGTTGATGCTGCACGACTACCTCGTCGAACGAGGCCGGCGGTCGGCTGTCGAGATCAGCATCGTCAGCCCGCTGCCGACTCCGGTGCCGCCGTCGCCCGACACGTCGAAGGCACTCCTCGCCGCCTTCGCCGAACGCGAGATCCGCTACGTCGGCAGCAGTACCGTCGCGAGCCTCGACCCCGGCGGGAGCACCGCCACGTTGCACACCGGCGAGGAGATGGGTTACGACCTGTTCCTCGGCGTCCCCCTGCATCGCGCACCACGGGTCGTCATCGAGTCCGGGCTGGCCGACGCCAACGGCTGGATCAACGTCGAACCCACCACACTGGCCACCGACCATCCGGACGTCTACGCACTCGGCGACGTCGCGAATGCGCCCGTGCCGCGCGCAGGTGTCTTCGCCGAACGTGCAGCGGGCGTCGTCGCCGACCGCATCCTCGCGCAGATCTACGGCGGCGAGGTGGCGCCGTACGACGGCTACGGCATGTGTTACATCGAGTTCGGCTCGGGCAACGTCGGACGCGTCGAGGTCACCTTCATCACCGCCAACGGTCCGCAAGGCGGACCGTTCACGGCTCCGTCGCCCCTGCTGGCGGTCGAGAAGGAGAACTTCGGCACGTCTCGACTGCACCGCTGGTTCGGCCGGTAGTGATCACTGCGGCATGATCGTGCGGTGACGACGGCGTACCGCTTGCTCGACTGGCAGCAACCCGGATTCAGCGAAGTGACGGTCCCCGAGCCGGCTGCGGGTGAGGTGCTCGTCCGGGTCGCCGGCGTCGGGTTGTGCCACTCGGACCTGCTGTTCCTCGACTCGGCACCCGGCGTGCTCCCCTACGACGTGCCGTTCACCCTCGGACACGAGATCGCCGGCTGGGTCGACGAGGTCGGCGAGAGTGTCGAGGATCTGTCGCCCGGTGACGCGGTCGCGGTCGCGTGCATGTCGCCGTGCGGCGTGTGCCGTTATTGCCGTCGCGGTGCCGACAACTACTGCGTCGACAACTGGCGGGGTCGAGGCTTCGGGCGCGACGGCGGCCTGACGTCCCACCTCGTGGTGAGACGTCGCGAGCTCGCGCCGCTCGGCACACTGGACCCCGCGGTCGCCGCGCCACTCACCGACGCCGGAGCGACGTCGTATCACGCGGTGCAACGCGTCCGCCCCAAGCTGCAGGACGACTCGACGGTCGTCGTGATCGGAGTCGGCGGGCTCGGTGCCTACGCCGTGCAGTGGCTGCGACTGCAAACGACCGCACGCATCGTCGCGGTCGAGGCGCGCACCGAACGCGTAGAGGCAGCCCGGGCGCTCGGCGCGGCCGAAGTGCGGCTCGCCGGCGACGGGCTGTCGCGACGGCTGCGCGAGGCCGTCGGCCCCAACGGCGCCGACGCGGTGCTCGACTTCGTCGGCACCGACCAGACGCTCAACGCCGCGATCCGCAACGCCGCGACGATGGGCTCCGTCGCGATCGTCGGTCAGGGCTTCGGCACGGCACAGATCCGCTGGGGGCAGCTCGCCCACGACTGCGATGTGTTCATCCCGCAGGGCGCGACGATCGCCGAGCTGCACGAAGTCGTCGCCCTCGCGCAGCACCGCGTGCCGACCGGCGACTTGACCATCGAGGTCGAGCAGTTCGCGTTTGCCGACGCGCCCGAGGCCTATCAGCGACTTCGCGACGGCACGCTCGCCGGCCGCGCCGTCGTGCTGGCACCCACCTAGCCGGCCGGGGCCTCGCCGGGGACGGCGCTCACCTGTGGCACCCGCAGCAGGCGCGCTGCCCAGCCGGGCATCCACCAGTTCCATCCGCCGAACAGCGACACCAGTGCCGGGACGAGCATCGAGCGGACGATCGTCGCGTCGAGCAAGATGCCGAAGCCGAGTGCGGACGCGAACGTCTTGAGATCGGTGCCCGGACCCGAGGCCAGCGCGACGAACGACAGGAACAGGATCAATGCGGCGCTGGTCACCAGCCGGCCGGTGCGACCGATCCCCTCGACGACGGCCTCGTCCGTCGTGCCCTTCCTCCCGTACTCCTCGCGGATGCGCGCGAGAATGAACACTTCGTAGTCCATGGACAGCCCGAACAAGAACGCGAAGACCATCAGCGGGATCCAGAAGGTCACCGCACCCGTCGCC
>JAVEEE010000339.1 GCA_030840615.1 Frankiaceae bacterium
CACGCGAGAAGCACGCGCTCTACCGCCGACCGCACTCGGCGGTATGGGAACGGATCGACCTCGACACGGCCATGGACATGATCGCCGAGCGCGTGATCAAGACCCGCGACGAGACGTGGGAGTGGGAGTCCGAGGGCAAGCGCACCCGGCGCACGCTCGGCTTCGCGAGCCTCGGCGGCGCGACGCTGGACAACGAGGAGAACTACCTCATCAAGAAGCTGTTCACCGCACTCGGCGCCATCCAGATCGAGAACCAGGCGCGAATATGACACAGCAGCACGGTCCCCGGTCTGGGGACCAGCTTCGGTCGCGGTGGCGCGACGCAGTTCCAGCAAGACCTGCAGAACGCTGACTGCATCGTCATCCAGGGCTCCAACATGGCGGAGGCCCACCCGGTGGGCTTCCAGTGGGTGGTCGAGGCGAAGGCGCGCGGTGCGACCGTCATCCACGTCGACCCGCGCTACACCCGCACGTCGGCCCTCGCGGACGTCCACGTGCCGATGCGCGCCGGCAGCGATATCGCCTTCCTGGGCGCACTTGTCAACCATGTCCTGAGCAACGACCTGTGGTTTCGCGACTACGTGCTCGCCTACACCAACGCGTCGTTCCTCGTCCGCGAGGACTTTCGCGACACCGAGGACCTGGGCGGGCTGTTCAGCGGCTTCGACCCCTCGTCGCGCACCTACGAGACCGAGAGCTGGCAGTACGACGGCATCGCGGTCGGCGCCGAGGAGAAGGACGCCGAGGAGCAGACCTCGAAGTACGAGGAGCCCGGATCCGGCCACCAGTTCGGCTCCGGCGGCGCCGCGCTGGACCCGGGTCGCCCGACCCGCGACCTCACTCTGCAACATCCCCGTTGTGTCCTGCAGGTGCTCAAGCGGCACTTTGCCCGCTACACACCGGAGATGGTCGAGCAGGTGTGCGGCGTACCTCGCGAGCAGTTCGCCAAGGTGGCCGACGCCGTCAGCAGCAACAGCGGTCGCGACCGGACGACGGCGTTTGTCTACTCGGTCGGCTGGACCCAGCACACCGTCGGTGCGCAATACATCCGGACAGCGTCGATCCTGCAGCTGCTGCTCGGCAACATGGGCCGACCCGGTGGTGGGATCCTGGCGCTGCGCGGGCACGCCTCCATCCAGGGCTCGACCGACATCCCGACGCTCTACAACCTGCTGCCCGGCTACATCCCGATGCCGCACGCCAACCACCACGAGAGCCTGCGCGAGTTCCTCCGCCTCAACACTCCCGCCGGCGGCTTCTTCGGCAACATGCCGGCTTACGTCGTCAGCCTGCTCAAGGCCTACTGGGGTGACGCCGCCCTGCCCAGCAACGACTTCTGCTTCGACTACCTGCCACGGCTGACCGGCGACCACTCGCACTTCCCGACCGTCCTCAAGCAGGTCGAGGGCGAATGCAAGGGCTACTTCCTCATCGGGGAGAACCCTGCCGTCGGCTCGTCCAACGGCAAGCTGCAACGCCTGGGCATGGCCAACCTCGACTGGCTCGTCGTGCGTGACTTCGCGCTGATCGAGAGCGCCACCTGGTGGAAGGACGGTCCGGAGATCGAGTCCGGCGAGCTGCGCACCGACGACATCGGCACCGAGGTGTTCTTCCTGCCCGCCGCCGCACACACCGAGAAGGCCGGCACCTTCACCAACACCCAGCGGCTGCTGCAGTGGCGGCACCAGGCCGTCGAGCCGCAGGACGACCAGCGCAGCGACCTGTGGTTCATCTACCACCTGGGCCGGCTGATCCGTGCCAAGCTCGCTGCCGGCAACGACAGCCAGGAACCCGACTCGATCGACCGGCCGGTGCTGGACCTCACCTGGGACTACCCCACCCGCGGTGAGCACCAGGACCCCGACGGCGAGGCCGTGCTGCGGGAGATCAACGGCTGGGACGCCGACGGCACGGCCCTGTCGGGCTACCTCGATCTCAAGGACGACGGGTCGACGGCGTGCGGGTGCTGGATCTACTCCGGCTGCTACGCCGACGGCGTCAACCAGACCGCACGGCGCAAGCCCGGGCACGCGCAGAGCTGGGTTGCGCCGGAGTGGGGTTGGGCGTGGCCGCTGAACCGCCGCATCCTCTACAACCGCGCGTCGGCCGACCTGGCCGGACGACCCTGGAGTGACCGCAAGGCCTACGTCTGGTGGGACGAGTCAGCCGGCAAGTGGACCGGCCATGACGTGCCGGACTTCGCAGGCGACAAGAGTCCGGCCTACGAGCCGCCGCGTGGTGCGCGGGCGCAGGACGCGATCGGTGGGGGTGACCCGTTCATCATGCAGACCGACGGCAAGGCCTGGCTGTATGTCCCGAGCGGGCTCACCGATGGCCCGATGCCGACGCACTACGAGCCGCAGGAGTCGCCGTTCGACAACGCGCTCTACGGGCAGCAGTGGAATCCCGCGCGGCAGGTGTTGCGGCATCGGCGCAACCGCAACAACCCGTCCGGGTCGGAGCGCGGCAGTGAGCTGTTTCCCTACGTCGTCACGACGTACCGGCTCACCGAACACCACACGGCCGGCGGCATGTCGCGCTGGCTGCCCTACCTCGCGGAGCTGCAGCCGGAGCTGTTCTGCGAGGTGTCGCCGCAGCTGGCCGCCCAACGCGGCCTCCGGCACATGGGCTGGGCAACGATCGTCACGGCACGGACGGCGATCGAGGCGCGGGTGATGGTGACCGAGCGGATGGCCCCGCTGACGGTGCAGGGACGCGAGACGCACCAGGTCGGGCTGCCCTTCCACTGGGGCCGCAATGGTCACGTGACCGGTGACGTCGTCAACGACCTGCTCGGCTTGTCCTTGGACCCCAACGTGCACATCCAGGAGAGCAAGGCCGCGAGCTGTGACATCCAGCCGGGCCGCCGCCCGCGTGGGCCGGCGCTGCTCGCGTTCGTCGAGGGCTACCAGCGACGTGCCGGCATCACCGAGGACACCGGCACTGCGTCCGCGACGGTGCCGGTGCCGCCGCGACCGGAGGCGGGCCGATGAGCCAACCCCGGATGGGCTTCTTCACCGATACCTCGGTCTGCATTGGTTGCAAGGCGTGCGAGGTTGCATGCAAGGAGTGGAACCGCGTCCCTGACGACGGGTTCAACCTGCTCGGGCTCTCCTACGACAACACCGGCAACCTGGGCGCCAACACCTGGCGTCACGTTGCCTTCATCGAGCAGCCGAAGCCGGCGGGGGAAGAGCCCGGCGGCGCGCGCGGCGACCTTCGCTGGCTCATGTCCTCCGACGTGTGCAAGCACTGCACCGAAGCGGGATGTCTCGACGTGTGCCCGACCGGCGCACTGTTCCGGACCGAGTTCGGCACCGTCGTCGTGCAGGAAGACATCTGCAACGGCTGCGGCTACTGCGTGCCGGCCTGCCCTTTCGGCGTCATCGACCGACGCGAGTCCGACGGCAAAGCCTGGAAGTGCACGCTCTGCTACGACCGCATCGGCGAAGGTCAGACGCCGGCGTGCGCGCAGGCCTGCCCCACCGCGTCGATCCAGTTCGGTCCGCTCGAGGAGCTGCGCGAGCGAGCGCATGGTCGGGTCGAGGAGCTGGTCGCTGCCGGAGTCCCCGATGCACGGCTGTACGGCGACGACCCCGCCGACGGTGTCGGTGGCGCGGGTGCGATGTTCCTGCTGCTCGACGAGCCGGAGGTCTATGGCCTCCCGCCGGACCCGGTTGTGCCGACCCGTGCGCTCGGCTCGATGTGGCGGCACGCAGCCGCGGCGGCCGCGGTCTTCGCTGGGCTCGGCGTGACGACATTTGCCGGGCGGCGACGATGAGGCTGTGTCCGTGAAGCGGGGCGAGCAGACGATGGTGCCGCGGGCATCGTTCTCGTCGTACTACGGCCGGCCCGTGCTCAAGAAGCCGGTGTGGCGGGAGCTCGACATCGCGGGTTACTTCTTCACCGGCGGCATCGCGGCCGGCTCCGCGCTGCTCGCCGCCGGCGCAGATCTCACGGACCGGCCGACGTTACGTCGCAACAGCCGGCTCACGACCGTGGCGGCGCTGGGCGTGTCCGCCGCCGCGCTGGTGCACGACCTCGGCGTGCCCACGCGGTTCCACCACATGCTGCGGGTGCTCAAGCCCACGTCACCGATGAGCGTCGGGTCGTGGTTTCTGACGGTGTTCGCCGCGCCGGCGTCGGTCACCGCCGTCGCCGAGCTACCGGGACTGCTGCCGCGAGGACTGCGGGCGCCGCTGGCAGCGGTTGCCCGGCCGGCCGGTCTGGCTGCGGCCGCCGTCGCGCCGGCGATCGCGACCTACACCGCCGTGCTGGTCAGCGACACCGCGGTGCCGGCCTGGCACGCGGCCCACCGGGAGCTGCCGTTCGTCTTCGCCGGCTCGGCTCTGGCGGGTTCGGCCGGGCTGAGCCTCATGACGACGCCGCTGCGCGAGAACGCACCGGTCGCGCGGATGGCGGTGGTGGGCGCGGTGCTGGAGCTCGCCGCGTCACAGCGGATGGAGCGGCGGCTCGGCTTCGTCGGCGAGCCCTACCGAGACGGCTCGGCCGGCCGCAAGTTGCGGGCGTCCAAGGTCCTGACGGCTGTCGGAGCCGCGACGGCGCTGCTCGGTCGGCGCCGCCGGCCGGCCGCGCTCGCTGCCGGTGTCGCACTCGTCGCCGCTTCTGCGCTGACCCGCTTCGGCGTGTTCGAAGCGGGCGTCGCATCGGCCGAGGACCCGGCGTACGTCGTGAGTCCGCAGCGGGAACGGCTCGAGGCGGCGCGCGCGGGTGCCGTGGACAACGTCAGCAAATGACGAGGGTCACGCCGTCGGGCCGGCGCGGCACCAGCTCGCCGATGACGGTGCCGCCCGGGATCTCGCCGGCGAGCAGCAGCCCGCCGGAGGTCTGCGCGTCGGCCAGCAGCAGCAGCTCCGCCTCGGCGTGCGGCCCGGCGTCAAGATGCGGGCGGACCCAGTCGAGGTTGCGGACCGTGCCGCCGGGGATGTAGCCCGCTTCGGCGGATGCGCGGGCGCCGGCGAGATAGGGGACGGCGGCGGCGTCGACGACGGCGGTGACGCCGGAGGCCTTCGCCATCTTGTGCAGGTGACCCAGCAGCCCGAAGCCGGTGACGTCCGTGGCGGCGCGAATGCCGGCGGCGACAGCGGCCGCGGCGGCATCGCGGTTGAGCGTGGTCATGGCGTCGACGGCGTGGGCGAACGCCTCGCCCGTCACCTTGTGCCGGTTGTTGAGGACACCGAGGCCGAGCGGCTTGGTCAACGAGAGTGGCAGCCCGGGCGCGGCGGCGTCGTTGCGCATCAGCTCGTCGGCCTTGGCGATGCCGGTGACGGCCATCCCGTACTTCGGCTCGGCGTCGTCGACACTGTGCCCGCCGGCGACGTGACAGCCGGCCGTGCGGGCGACTGCGAGACCACCGCGCAGGACTTCTCGGGCGAGGGCGAACGGGAGTGTGTCGCGCGGCCAGGCCAGCAGGTTGACCGCAACCAGGGGACGGCCGCCCATCGC
>JAVEEE010000345.1 GCA_030840615.1 Frankiaceae bacterium
CGGAGGCGTGCGCTGTCAGCCGTGATCTTGCCGGGTCACCCGTTGCGGCACGCCACCTCAACCACCGACGCGCCCTCGAGCACCTCGAGCACCGCCCGATACCGCTGCTCCAGGACGTTCAGCTCCACCAGTACGACCGGCTCCTCCCCGACGATCACGAGATCGCGAAGGAAGGCCGACAACGCACGGCGTGAGCGTGAATCAAGCGGGAGTGTCGCCCACCTGCCGGAACCGCCTGTCGCCCACCTACCGGAACCGCGTCCGGAACCTGTCGCCCAGGAACCGGAACTGATGTTTCAAGCATGAACCGGAGAAGCACACCTCGTGGACGACCCATTGCGGTCCTAAAAATTGAGTCCGCAGGCCGGTGACCTGCGGACTCGTGTGGGGTGAGTGACGGGACTTGAACCCGCGACACCCGGGACCACAACCCGGTGCTCTACCTGCTGAGCTACACCCACCATGCGGCCTGGACCGCGAAGAGCGAGTGTAGCGGGATCCCGCCGTCCTCAGTCGGGCGCGACGTTGCCGGGCGGCGGGGCGATCGCCTGTTGGGCGGCGAGCCGGGCGGCGTCGGTGTCCGGCCCCGGCGGGGGGACGAAAATGGCCGCTCGGTAGTAGCGCAGCTCGGTGATCGAGTCGACGATGTCCGCCAACGCGCGATGGCCGCCGGTCTTGTCCGGGGAGTTGAAGTAGGCCCGCGGGTACCAGCGCCGAGCGAGTTCCTTGATGCTCGACACATCGACCATCCGGTAATGCAGATGGTCGTCGAGCCGCGGCATGTAGCGCACCAGGAAAGACCGGTCGGTCGCGATCGAGTTGCCACACAACGGAGCCTTGCGTCGGTCGGGCACGAACCGCTGCACATACTCCAGCACCTGCTGCTCGGCCTCCTCCAGCGTCGTCGTCGCCGACGCGAGCGCCTCGAGCAGGCCGGACGTTGTGTGCATCTCTTTGACGATGTCCTCCATGCCGGCGAGCTTTTCCGGGTCGGTCGCGATGAGGATGTCGAGCCCGTCGTCGAGGATCGTGAGCTCGCTGTCGGTGACCACGACAGCGACCTCGACCAGCACGTCCTTCACCGGGTCGAGGCCGGTCATCTCGCAGTCGATCCAGACGAGCGGCTCGGTCACGGTGGTCAACCCTAGGGGAACGGTGCCCTACCCTGCGGATGCCGGCGGCTCGCCGGTCCGGCGCCCGTAGCTCAGCGGATAGAGCAGCCGCCTTCTAAGCGGTTGGCCGCAGGTTCGATCCCTGCCGGGCGCGCTCACCGGTCAGGGAAATGTCACCTATTGCCAGATCCTGTCGCGCGGATAGTCTCCCTCGCATCACGCCAAGCGGAGGGATCGCTCCTTGTCTGCGCTGCTCGAGGTGCAGGGGGTCACGGTCCGGTTCGGCGGGTTGACCGCGCTCTCCGAGGTCTCGGCCGCGATCGGCTCCGGCGAGGTCGTCGGGGTCATCGGCCCCAACGGCGCCGGCAAGACGACGTTGTTCAACGTCATCTGCGGATTCACCCGGCCGACGGAAGGTCGGTTGTCGTGGCGGGGCAACGTCCTGCGCCGCCACCAGCCGCGGCATCTCACCTCGCTCGGCATCGCCCGGACCCTTCAAGGGCTGGGGCTCTTCCCACACCTGAGCGTGCTCGACAACGTCATGGTTGGCGCCACCAGGCACTCGCGAGCCTGGGTCGGTAGCGGTCTGCTGGCGCTGCCGCGCAGTGACGGCGACGAGCGGCAGCTCCGCGATCGCAGCCTGCGCCAGCTCGACGAGCTCGGCGTCGCCGACGCCGCCGGCCGGTTGCCGGCGCAGCTGCCCTACGGCGTGCAGAAGCGGGTGGCGCTCGCCCGCGCGCTGGTCGCGGAGCCTCAGCTGCTGCTCCTCGACGAGCCGGCCTCCGGGTTGTCGAGTGAGGAGATGCGTGACCTCGCCAGCTTGATCCGCGGTGTCCGCGACCGGATGTCGGTGCTGCTGGTCGAGCATCACATGGACCTCGTCATGGAGGTCTGCGACCGCATCGTCGTCCTGGACTTCGGCCGCTGCATCGCGACCGGCACACCGGACGAGGTTCGCGACGACCCGCAGGTGCTCGAGGCCTACCTTGGTGAGCAGGTCGACGCCGACACGACCGAGGTCAGCGGTGCTTGAGCTCGAAGACGTCGTGACGACGTACGGCGCCGTGCGTGCGCTCGACGGTGTGTCCCTCACGGTGCCCGACGGAACCATCACCGCAGTGCTGGGCGCGAACGGTGCCGGCAAGACGACACTGTTGCGGTCGGTCAATGGCCTGGTGCGCCCGCGGTCCGGCCGGATCCGTTACGCCGGCAAGGACCTCACGCGCACGAAGGTCGACAACGTCGTCCGCGCCGGCATCGCACACGTGCCTGAGGGCCGCGGGGTCATCACCGAGCTGACCGTGGAGGAGAACCTCCGGCTCGGCGCGCTCTGGCGACGAAATCGGCGCGAGACGCAGGCATCGCTCACCGAGGTCTACGGCATGTTCCCGCCGCTCGCGGAGCGGCGCAACCGATCGGCGGACACGCTGTCCGGCGGTGAGCGGCAGATGCTCGCCGTCTCCCGCGCGCTGATGAGCCGGCCCAAGCTGCTGTTGCTCGACGAGCCGTCGCTGGGGCTCGCACCCCGCGTCACCGCGCAGATCATGGCAACGCTGCGTCGCCTCCGCGAGCGACAGAGCCTCACCGTCGTGCTGGTCGAGCAGAACGCCCGCAGCGCCCTCTCGGTAGCCGACCAGGCGATCGTGCTGAACCTCGGCCGGGTCGTCGCCAGCGGAGCTGCCAGTGAGCTCGCCGCCGACGAGAAGCTCCGACACGCCTACCTCGGCTTCTGAGAGGCAGATGATGTTCCGCTTCCTCAACCTCACGCTCAACGGTGTCAGCCTCGGCATGATCTACGCAGCCGTCGCACTGGCACTCGTGATGATCTGGCGCGCCACCCGCATCGTGAACTTCGCCCAAGGCGGCATGCTGATGTTCACCACGTTCATCGCGTGGGACCTGGCCCAGCGCCATCACATCAACTACTGGGTGGCACTCGCCGTTGCCGTCGGCGCCGGTCTCGTCATCGGCGCCGTTGCCGAACGCCTGCTCGTGCGGCCGGTCGAGAACGGGCCGCCGCTCAACGCCGTGATCGTCACGCTCGGATTGCTCATCTTCCTGCAGGCCCTGGCCGGAATGATCTGGGGCAACGCCCAGGCGCACTCCTACTCACCGGCCTACTCGATCGTCGGCTACTCGGCCGGTGACCGGACGTTGCTGTTCTCGCCGAACGACGTCTACATCGTCACTGCGGTGCTCATCGTCGTCGTTGTCCTCTACCTGCTGTTCCAGCGCACCAGCCTCGGACTGCAGATGCGCGCCGCCGCGTTCAGCCCCGAAGTCGCCCGGCTGCTCGGCGTTCGCGTCGGCCGGCTGTTGACCCTGGGTTGGGCGATCGCCGCGGCGTTGGGCGCGCTTGCAGGCATCCTTGCCGCGGGCACCCAGACCGGCTACGTGCAGACGGTCGGCCCATTCGACGCCCTTCTCGTCTACGGCTTCACCGCTGCGGTCATCGGCGGTCTCGACAGCCCGATCGGCGCCGTGATCGGCGGCTTGCTTCTCGGCATCGTGCTGTCCTACGCCGACAGTTACGTCAGCAACAACATCCAGACGATGTATGCGTTCCTCATCCTGATCGCCGTGCTGATGGTGCGACCCAACGGGTTGTTCTCGCGCTCGGCCGCGCGGAGGGTCTGATGCCGGCGATCCTCGAGCGTTCGACGCTGCTGAGGCACACGTTGTTCGCCCTCGTGGGGATCGGCGTCCTGCTGCTGCTCATCCACAACCTCGGTGACTACCGGAACTCTCAGCTCGCGCCGATCGCCTACACCGTCTGCGCCGCCGCCGGCTTGACCATGCTCGTTGGACAGTCGGGGCAGATCTCACTCGGCCACGGAGCATTCATGGCCGTCGGCGCTTACACCTTCGCCCTCCTCCAGGCGAAGTGGACGAGCTCGCATCCCAACGTGCAGCTCGTCGGATTGCTGGCGGCGGGCGTCGTCGTGGCCGCCGTCTTCGGCGCCGTCGTCGGCGTCGCCGCCGCCCGGCTTCGCGGTCCCTACCTCGCCGGCGCGACGCTCGCACTCGCGCTCGGCCTGCCCTCGCTGGCGTCGTACGAGAAGCTGTCGGACCACCTGGGCGGCAGCACCGGCCTCAACGTGACCTCGCCCAACCCCCCGACCGGCGTCAACGCCTACCGCTGGCAGTCGATCATCTGCTGCGTGAGTGCGGTGCTCGTGCTCTGGTTCCTGTCCAACCTCAGCCGCAGCCGGGTCGGGCGGTCCTTCCGGGCCGTCCGCGACGACGAGGTCGCCGCCGCCCTCTGCGGGCTTTCGGTCGCGCGGGTCCAGGTGCTGGCGTTCGTCGTGAGCGCCGGGTGCGCCGGGCTCGCCGGTGGTCTGCTCGCCATCATCAACCTCACGGCAGGTCCGGGTGCCTTTCCGCTCTCGTTGTCGCTGTCATTGCTGGCGGCGATCGTCTTCGGCGGGCTGGGCAGCATGGCCGGCGCGGCCTACGGGTCGGTGCTGGTCGTCATGTTGAATCTCAGCTGGGCGCAGACTCTCACCGACAAGCTGTCGATCCATTCGGCGAAGGTCGCGAACAACATGCCGCTGATGATCTATGGCGTCGTACTTGCCGTCGCGATGCTCGCGGCGCCGTACGGCGTGCAAGGAGCACTGCACCGGCTGCGAATGCTCGCGACCGGCACGCGTAAGAGTTGAACCCCCGAGGTGATGGAGGACAGATGAGACGAGGACACATCCGGCTCGCGGCCGGTGGCTCGATGTTGCTGCTGCTGGCGGCTACGGCCTGCGGCGGCAGTAGCAGCGGTGGCGCCAGCAGCGGCGGGTCGAGTGCACCGGGCGTGACGGCCACGACGGTGACGATCGGAAGCACCCAGCCGCTCACCGGCCCCGCAGCCCCGGGCTACAGCGAGATCTCGCAGGCCTCCGACGCCTACTTCAAGTACATCAACGAGAACGGCGGCATCAATGGCCGCACGATCACCTACAAGTACCTCGATGACGGTTACGACCCGACGAAGACGGTGGCGCAGACCAAGAAGCTCATCACCCAGGACAAGGTCTTCGCCATCTTCAACGCGCTCGGCACGCCGACGCACGAGAAGGTCATCGAGTTCCTCAACCAGCAGAAGGTGCCGGACCTGTTTGTCGCCTCCGGATGCCAGTGCTGGGACGACGTCAGCGCACACCCCGAGACTTTCGGCTGGCAGCCCGACTACGTCATCGAGGGCAAGATCCTCGGTGAATACGTCAAGAAGAACTTCGCCGGCAAGAAGATCGCGTACTTCTATCAGGACGACGACTTCGGCAAGGACGGCGTCAAGGGCCTCGACATGGAGATCCCGAAGAGCCAGGTCGTTGCCCGCGAGTCCTACCAGACCTCCAACCCCGACATCGCCTCGCAGGTGCAGAAGTTCCAGTCGGCCAAGGCCGACGTCATCGTGTCGTTCTCGATCCCGGCGTTCACAGCGCTGCTCAAGCTCAACGCCCTGAAGGTCAAGTACGACCCGACGCTCGCGGTCAGCAACGTCGGCTCTGACCCGCTGACCTTGTCCGGACTGCTCGAGGCCTTCGCCAAGCAGGGCGGTTCGACAGTGAAGGGCAGCGACCTGATCCAGGGGGTCATCACCGACGGCTACATCGCGAGTCCCGCTGACCCGACCAACAGCTGGATCAAGCTGTTCCAGACGATCCACGACAAGTACATCCCGAAGCTGCCGTTCGACGGCAACGTCCTCTACGGCATGGCCGCGGGCTACACGTTCGCGCAGGCGCTGGCGGCGGCGGGCGCCAACCCGACGCGTGACTCTCTGGTCAAGGCGGTCGAGGCCGGGCTGGATCAGGGTCCGGGGCTCGTGCCGTTCCGGTTCTCCACGTCGTCGCATGCCGGGTTCACCGGTGTGCAGATCGGCGTGATCAAGGGAACCGCGGTCAAGCTCACCGGCTCGCCGGCGACGACGGACGACGGCAACGGCCCGATCACCGCATTCGACGGAACCCAGCCGGAGGCTCCGGCCAACGGCATCCCGACGTCTGGCTAGCAAGTCCCGCACGACAGCTCGCAGCGGCGGCCGCCCCCTGAGGGGGGCGGCCGCGGCCGTCGTACGGCAGACTCCTGCGCACCATGTCCGACCGGCCGCAGATCACCCCGGGCGAGCGATTCGCCGACATCGACCAGTGGGATCACAACCGCGTCCAGCCGCCGCACATCTGGGCGACGCTGGGATACCGCCGGGTGTCCTGGGAGCCGGGCGCGACCGAGGTCGCGTGGGACGCCACCGAGAACTACTGCTTCCAGACCGCCGGAGGGCCGGTCGTGCAGGGCGGACTCGTTACGGCGCTGCTCGACGCTGGCATGGGCGGCGCGTGCTGGACGGTGCTCGACCGCGACCAGGCGTTCCTGACCGCCGACCTGCGCGTCGAGTTCTTGCGCAGCGCCCACGTCGGCACGTTGATCGCCCGCGGCTGGGTCGTCCGGCGTACGCGCCGGATCGTGTTCTGCGCGGCCGAGCTGCGCGACGACGCGGGCATGGTCCTTGCTAACTCGCGCTGCACCCAGGTCGTGCTGCCCGCCGAGGGCCGGGCGGGCCGCTACGAGAAGTACGCCGCCGACGGTGCACCACCTGAGGACGCGCGGGGGTGACGACATGACCGAAGCCGATCTCACGTCGCTCATCGAGAAGGCGGCGCCGCCACCCGCGGTCGGTGCCTACCTCGCCGCCGAGCTCGGTGACGACGCGTGGCGCGACATCTCCATCGACCTCGTCTCCGGGGGCAAGTCCAATCTGACGTTCGTCGTGTCCTCCTCCGCCGGCGATGTCGTGCTTCGCCGTCCGCCGTTGTCGACGGTGCTGCCTACGGCCCACGACATGCGGCGCGAGCACAAGGTGATGACGGGACTGTGGGACACACCGGTCCCGGTCCCGCGCACGCTTGCGCTGTGCACGGACGAGTCGGTCCTCGGCGCGCCGTTCTACGTCATGGAACGCGTCGCAGGGCACATCGTTCGGGAGGGGCTGCCCGCCGGTTACGCCGACGAGCCGGCGCAGCGACGGGCGATCGGCGAGGGGCTCGTCGACGTGCTGGCTGCGCTGCACCAGGTCGAGCCAGGCGCGGTCGGTCTTGGCGACTACGGCAAGCCGGTCGGCTACCGCGACCGGCAGGTGCGCCGCTGGACGATGCAGTGGGAAGCGACGCCCGAGCCCGAGGACAGCAACGACGGACCCGAGCTCGACCGGCTCGCAGTGCGCCTCGCCGAGACGATGCCGAACCAGCCGGTCGGGCCCATCGTCCACGGCGACTATCGGCTCGACAACTGCATGCTGCACCCGACCCAGCCGGGAGTCATCGCAGCCGTCCTCGACTGGGAGCTGTCGACGCTCGGCGATCCGCTCGCCGACCTCGGGCTGCTCTACGTCTACTGGCCTGAGGCGGGCGACGGGGCCAACCGTGAGGGCACCCTCGCCGTCGCGTCGGTGACGACGCTCGAGGGGTTCCCGACGCGGGCGGAGCTGTTCGGGCGCTACGCGAAGCAGACGGGGCGGGACCTGTCGGCGCTGCCGTGGTACGTCGGATTCGGGGCGTTCAAGCTCGCGGTCGTCTGCGCGGGCGTGGCCGCCCGCGGCCGGGCGGGCGCGATGATCGGGGAGGGGTTCATCGAGATGCAGAAACGCATCGCGCCACTCGTCGGCCTCGGCCACTCGGCCCTCGACGGAGACCTCGCCTGAGTCGAACCGGCGCGGCTACTGGTGTCGCGTGACCGTGTGACTCTCGCCGGTCTGTGAGTGGTCGAACACCAGAAAGGCGCGACCGCCGATCGACTCGAGGTCGGCGACCACTCCGTCCCCGGACGTGCCGTCCGTCACGTCGCG
>JAVEEE010000359.1 GCA_030840615.1 Frankiaceae bacterium
CGAAGCAGTCGGTGATGACGAGCTGGTCGCTAACGTCGAGGATCGTCAGATCGGTGGCCAGCTTGTCGGCAGCGGCGACCACTGCTGCCTCGGAGAGCTCGACACTGCGTGGTGACGCTGTCAACGCTTGAAGTCCTTCCCGAGGATGACGACGACGTCGGCGACGTTGCCCGCTTCCGACGATGTCCCGACGTCGGTGGCCGGGAGCCCGAGCGCATGGGCCACCGCGCCCGCGAGCCGGGCTGAGGCGAGTGAGCCGTCGAAGACGAGAACTTTCGAGGTTGCATGGCCGAACTCGGCGGCGTTGCCGCTGCCGGCGAACGCGTAGCCGGCCGCGACGAGCTTGGTGCAGGCGATGCCGGCGAGCCCTGGTGTGCCTACGCCGTTCTGGACGAACACCCGCGTGCGCTCCGTGGTCGCCGAGGCGGGCAGGGAGGCGGCGAGGTTGGCCTGGACGAACGTCGCCGTCTGCTCGGTGTCCACCCGGTAGGACGCTGGTCCGCCACCCGAGTTGATGCTCACCACGGGTAGGTCCGTCGGCAGCACGTTGTTCGCTCTGCCATCGGCTGCAAGGCCGACCAGCACCTCGGAGAGGCGCTTCGCGCCGAGAGTCGACGAAGCGCCCTTCCCCAACGAGGTGACGAGGCGCTCGACCGCACCACTGCTCTTGGGAAGCACGGCAAGCAGTCCGTCGATCACCTGCTGCAGCCGGACCAGGTTGACCGCCGCGTCCTCCCCGCCGGCGACGTAGGTCGCGTAGGCCGCCGCGCGCGACCCGGTGAGCTTCTGACCGTCGCCGTGCGGCACGAGCAGGACGCGGCTGCCGTCGCTGCGTCGCTGGATGACATCGACGTCGACGTCTGCAGTGATGCCGCCCACTTCATCGACGAGCCGGGCGAGCTGCGCTGTCGTCAGGGCCCAGGAGCCGTCGACGCTCACTCCCCCGAGCATCTGGCTGACCGCCGATCGGGAGAGCCGCTGACCGTCCGGAAGCGCGAGTACCTGACCGAGCTGCTGGTTACCGAACCCGCACACCTCGGTCAGCACCCGTGCGGGCATCAGCAGCTCGACGCCCTCGTGGGTGCTCGCATCATGAGCGAGCAAGGCGCTTTCCAGCCCGGTGCCGTCGGCTCCCACGATGGAGAACAACACGGTGGTCTGTCCGGCTGGTGGCTGGTGACCGTCCGACGTCGCCTTCTGCACACCGAACGTGATGGCGGCCGCGGCCACCAGGCCGGCGATTGCGAGCCCGGCGATGCCGACTGCACCGATGCGCTTGCGCTTCTGCCGCCGGCGTTCGGCGCGTAGCTCGCGCCGCGTCTGGCGCGGAGCCATGACGAACGGTGGCTGCGGCGATGTGCCAGGTCCCGAAGTGCTGGGTCCCGAAGTGCTAGGTCCCGAAGTGCTGGGCCCCGATGTGCCGGGACCGGTCCCCGGCTTCGGCTCGCGACCCATCCGTCGCTTGCCCGTCATGCTGCGGCTCGGTACAGCCGGCGCTTCGAGATGTACTGGACGACACCATCGGGCACGAGGTACCAGACCGGATCGCCGGCGGCGACCCGCCGCCGGCAGTCGGTCGAGCTGATCGCCAGTGCCGGCACCTCGAGCAGGCTGACCCGCCCGGCGGGGAAGCCGGGGTCGGCCAGGTGGTGCCCCGGTCGGGTGACGCCGACGAAATGCGCAAGCTCGAACAGCTCGTCTGATCGCCGCCATTCGACGATCTGGGCCAGCGCGTCGGCGCCGGTGATGAAGAACATCTCGCTGTCCGCGCCGTACTGAGTACGGAGGTCGTGCAGCGTGTCGATCGTGTAGGTAGGCCCGTCGCGGTCGATGTCCACCCGGCTGACCGTGAAGCTCGGGTTGGACGCCGTCGCGATGACGGTCATCAGGTAGCGATCCTCGGCAGGCGACACTTTCGCGTCGGACTTCTGCCAGGGCTGTCCGGTCGGGACGAAGACCACCTCGTGGAGGCGAAACATGCTGGCGACCTCGCTGGCGGCGACGAGGTGACCGTTGTGCACGGGATCGAAGGTCCCGCCCATCACGCCGATCCGCCGCTCAGTCACCCCGAAAGGCTACCGGCGCTGCGGAACGCAGCTCGGACCCGCGCCGATCAGACCGGAAGCAGCGCCTCGACGAACTCCTGCAGCTGTGCCGCGTTGCGACACTCGATCATCGGGATGACGTCGCCGTAAGCCTTGGCCGCCGAGTCGCCGGACCCCCAGTACTGCTTCGGCTCCGGGTTCAGCCAGAACGCGTGCCGAGCGTGCCGGACAACGGATCGCAGCGCGGGGACCGACTGCGCGCGGTAGTTGTTGCGCGCGTCACCGAGGATGAGCAGCGACGTCTTGGGGGTCACCGCATCGGACCACTTCTGCGCGAACACCTCGAAGGAGTGACCGTAGTCGCTGTGGCCGTCGAACCACACGACGTCGGCCTCGCGTGACATGCGCGCCAACGCATCGACGACGTCGTCGCCGTGGTCGAAGAACGTCGTCACCTCGTCGCACGTATCGACGAAAGCAAACACGCGTACCTTGGCGAACTGCTCCCGCAACGCAAACGCAAGCAGCACCGTGAAGTGCGCGAACGACGCGACCGATCCACTGACATCGCACAGCACCACCAGCTCCGGCTTGTGCGGCTTGTGCGGCTTGTGGATCGTCGTCAGCGGGACGCCGCCACTCGACAGGGAAGCCCGGACGGTACGGCGGACGTCGAGCCGACCGGATCGGCCGAGTCTGCGCTTAGCCGTGAGACGGGTCGCCAGCCGGCGCGCGAGTGGGTAGACGCGACGACGCAGCTCGGCGATCTCGTCCCGCGACGCGCGAAGGAAGTCGACTTGCTCGATCAGCGGTTTCACCGCGGTCTTGGAGATGTTCTCCACGCCGCGGTCTTCGGCCAGGCGCCGGCGTACCTCTGCCTCGACCGCCTCCTCGAACCGCCGGATGCGCTCGGTCAGCATCTGCCGGGCAACCTTCTCCGCGAGACCTCCGCGCTCCTCGCCGGCGAGCACGGACTCGAGCAGTGAGGCCATCAGCGTCTCGGGCGACAGCGCGCGCAGCACCCGGTAGGTGAACCACGACTGCCGACCGGGCTGGGTGTCTGCCCGTCCGAGGCCGGAGACTGCCTGCCGGGCGAGGCGGCGGATCGCCTCGTCGTCGCCGCTGAGCAGGACGTCGCGCAAGGCATCGCGCATCATCTGGCGCATCGCATCGAGATCGGCAGGGTCGACGTCTGCCGGCTGTTCGGCGTCACCTTCGTCGTCGTACGCCGGTTCACCGTCGCCCAGGGCAGGCGGCCACCACAGGTCGAAGAGGCGGTCAAAAGTTGCGCGGTGCGGCGCTCGCTTGACTACGGCCGCGGCGTAAGCGGCGCGCAGCTGCTCACGCTGACGCAGGTCGATGGCGACCATCGCCTGGGTCGCGTCGAGGGATTCCGCGAGCGAGACCGGGAGTCCGGCGGTGCGCAGGGCTCCGACGAATGCGACGTGCCGGTCGATCAGTCCGCCGGTCGTCGAGTCGGCGGGCGACGCAGCCGCGTCAGTCGACATCAGTTCAGCCCGAGCTCTTTGGTTGCCCGCGCCGTGTCGGAGGCGTGCTTGAGGACGACACCGAGGGTCTGAGCGACGGCAGGCTCGTCGAGCGTGTCGATGCCGAGCGCAATCAGCGTGCGGGCCCAGTCGATGCTCTCTGCAATGCTCGGTGCCTTCTTGAGCTCGAGCGCGCGCAGGGTGCGGATCGTGCGGACCAGCTGTTCGGCCAGGGCGGCCGGGACCTCAGGTACCCGGCTGAGCACAATCGCCTTCTCCCGCTCTGCATCCGGGTAGTCCACGTGCAAGAACAGGCACCGGCGTTTGAGTGCCTCCGACAGCTCGCGGGTGGCGTTGGAGGTGAGGACGACGAACGGCTTACGGGTCGCGACGATCGTTCCGAGCTCGGGCACGGTGACCTGGAAGTCGCTGAGCACCTCGAGGAGAAGCCCTTCGACCTCCACGTCGGCCTTGTCGGTCTCGTCGACGAGCAGCACCGTCGGTTCATCGCGACGGATCGCGGTGAGCAGCGGGCGGGCGAGCAGGAACTCCTCGGAGAAGATGTCGTCGTGGGTCTCTTCCCATTTCTGCCCGTCGCCGGCCGCCTGGATCCGCAGCAGCTGCTTGCGGTAGTTCCACTCGTAGAGGGCGCGGGCCTCGTCCAGGCCCTCGTAGCACTGCAGCCGGACCAGCTCGGCGCCGGCGCACTCGGCGACCGCCTTCGCGAGCTCGGTCTTGCCGGTGCCGGCCGGACCCTCGACGAGGAGCGGCTTCTCCAGCGCGTCGGCGAGGAACACGGTCGTCGCGATCGCGTCGTCGGCGAG
>JAVEEE010000374.1 GCA_030840615.1 Frankiaceae bacterium
GAACGCCGTCGCCACACCGAGGGCAAAGGCGAGTGCGTAGACATGCCAGAGTTGCACGGCGCCCGTCACGTCGAGGAGCCCCAGCCCGAGCGCCAGAAAGCCCATGGCCACCTGCGTCATGATGAGCACGCGACGCTTGTTGTAACGGTCGGCGATGACGCCGCCGTAGAGGCCGAACAGCAGGATCGGCGCGAACTGCAGGCCGGTGGTGATGCCGACCGCCGTTCCGGAGTTGTGCGATAGGTCGAGCACCAGCCAGTCCTGTGCGACCCGCTGCATCCAGGTGCCGGTGAGCGACACGACCTGACCGGAGGCGAACAGGCGGTAGTTGCGCACGCGCAGGGACTGAAAGACGGTCATGAGCGAGAGAGCTTCTCCAGGATCGGAAGGGCGTCGGCGAGCACCGAGAGCTCGCCCGGGTCCAGCGCACGTAGCCGCTGGGACAGCCAGGCGTCCTTACGCCGGCGGTCCTCGGCCAGCAGCGCCTTGCCGGCCCGGGCTGCCGTGACGACGACCTGGCGTCGATCGTTCGGATCGGGGACCCGGGTCACGTAGCCGTGCTCCTCCAGCCGCGCGACGATCTTGGTCACCGACGGCGGCTGGACCTTCTCGTGGGCGGCCAGCTCGCTCGGGGTCATCGGCCCGTGCAGCTCGAGCGTGCGCAGGGCCGCCCACTGCCCGAGGGAGAGGTCGGTCTCGGCACGCTCGGCGCGCATTCGCCGCCCCAGTCTCATCACGGCATCGCGCAGAGCGCCGGGCAGCGACGTCGCGGGACGGGCGCTGGTGGGTGCAGGCATGTCCTTAGTCTAACTCATTAGCCTGGCTAAGGAGAATGAGGTCGGGCGGGACCGCTCCCCCGGCGGCGCTGGACTGCGATCTCCGCGAGGCAGACAATCCCCGTATGCCGCGTTACGACGTGACCGTCGACCTCGTCCAGCAGGAGACGATGGCGCACGGCCTCCGCCTGGCGGGGCGGATCCAGGCCGACGCTCCGAGCCTCGCCGCCTGGCAGCTGATCACGGCCTACGACCTGGCCGACCGCATCGACCACGACGGCACGGTGGCGCACTGGGTCGCCCGGCGCCGCGGCGTTTTAGGACGCGGACGGCGATGGGGCGGTCGGATCGGCGGCACGGGCGGAGACGACGGTCTGAGCGGGGTACGGGAGCCTCGCCGTCCGCTGCCGTCCGCCGGGTCAGCAGCGGCCGCCGTAGATCCGCACGCCGCCGCCTGACCTTCGGCGCCGCAGCCGGCCGCCGCGCGTCAACGCGATTGCGCCTTGCGCACCTGCCGGTCGAACATCGTGTGCAACGCGCCCGGCACCAGACCGGCGACGCGCGCCAGCACCCGCGTCTGCACGTCCGGGGCGATGAGGAACTGGCGCTTGTCGATGCCGCGAACGATGCTGGCCGCGACTCGGTCGGCGGACAGCGGCTTGATGGTCCCCGAGATCGCTGCCGTCTCGGCGGGCTTGAACTGGTTCTCATACGCGAGCTGCGGTGTGTCGGTGTCGGGCGGGCACGCGCAGCCGACGTGGATGCCGTGCGGCGCGAGCTCGCATCGCAGGACTTCCAGCAGACCTCGGACCGCGAACTTCGGCGGCGAGTAGGCCGAGTAGCCGAACACGCCGACGAGACCAGCACCGGAGGAGACGCCGACGATGCTGCCGCTACGCCGCTCGACCATGGACGGCACGACCGCACGGATCGGCCACAGCGTGCCGAAGTAGTCGATCTCCATCGTGGTGCGGAACACGTCGTCGTGCAGCGTCGAGAAGTAGCCCGGCTCCACGACGCCCGCCGACGTCACGAGGATGTCGCACGGCCCGAACTCCGCAACCAGTCCGGCGATCGACGAGGTCACCGCCACACGATCGGCGACGTCGACGGACATGGCGCGCACCTGATGGCCGCTCGCCGTCAGCCGGCCGGCGGCGTCGTCGAGCAGCTCCTGCCGGCGGGCGATGAGCGAGACCCGGCAGCCCCGCTCGGCCAGCTGCCGCCCGACGCTCAGCCCGATCCCGCTCGATCCACCCGTGACGATCGCATGCGCACCAGCGAAGTCGACCATCGCCGCAGCGTAGGTCCTGCCCGGCCTGGCCGGCGGAGACAATCACCGCATGACACAGCCGTTCGACATCGACGACGACCCGGCGCACATCGACGTCGACGCCGTGTGGGCGTTCCTCTCCACCCACGCCTACTGGGGCCGGTGGCGGACCCGAGACGACGTGGTGGCACAGCTGGCGTCGGCCTGGCGGGTGGTGGGCGCCTACGTCGACGGCGCCCAGGTGGGTTTCGCGCGAGCGATCTCCGACGGTGTCTCACTTGCCTATCTCGCCGATGTCTACGTCGACGAGGCACACCGCGGTCGCGGCATCGCGCAGGCCATGGTCACCGCGATGATCGACGCCGGTCCCGGCGTCGAGTTCCGTTGGCTGCTGCACACGAACGACGCCCACGACCTCTACCGGCGCTTCGGCTTCAGCGAGCCGGACGCCACGCTGCTCGAGCGCCCCTCCCGCCGGCCGGCGACGTGAGCGAGGATGGACGAGTGACGATGACCCAGGGCCCGGCGCACGGCGACCGCGGCGACCGCGGTGGCCGCGGCGACAACGCCCCGCAGCGGCAGCGCCACGGCGTGCCGGCCCGGTTCGTGATCCTGGGCGCTCTCCTCGTCGTCGTCTTCATCTTCACCGGGTCGAGCTCGATGCGCACGCACTGGGCCCACTGGGTCCACGACGTCACCGGCGGCAACCGCACGGCCGACTACCTCATCGGCCTCGCGGTGGCGCTGCTGCCGGTGCTCGGTGTGCTGCTCGGCGCGTTCCGCACCCGGGGGCCGCGGCGGGTGTTCCGGATGTTCATGCTCGGGGCGTTGGGCTTCGTCCTGACCTACCTGCTCGCCCCGTCACCGGCCGGCTACCTCATCCACCACTCGTCGACGCAGGTGTTCGACCGAGAGGTCCCCGGCTACCTCGCCGGAGTGTTCACCGCAGCGATGGCCTGGCTGGCCGTGCTCCTGGTGGGCGTGCTGCGGGCACGCGCCCGGTGGCGCCGCTTCACCCAGCGGCATCGTGTCGCCCAAGACCTCTCGCTGCGTGACCCTTCGCTGCGGGACCCGTCGGACCGGGACCCACCGCGCCGGATCGTCGACATCTGATCCAGGCACCGACGCGCGACTACGCGACGCCCGACTACTCGACGCCCAGCGCCTGCTTGATCGGATGCAGGGCGAAGTAGGCCGCGAACAACACCGCGATCACCCAGACGAGGATGTGCGGCTCGCGCCACTTGCCCTGCGTCGCCTTGAGCACGACGTAGGTGATGAGACCCGCACCGATGCCGTTGGTGATCGAGTAGGTGAAAGGCATCAGCACGATGGTGAGGAAGCACGGGATCGCGAGTGACCAGTCGTCCCAGGGGATGCCCTTGACCTGTGTCATGAGCAGGAACCCCACGGCGACCAGCGCGGGAGTGGCCGCCGCCTGCGGCACCATCGAGTAGAGCGGTGTGAAGAACAACGCGATGCCGAAGAAGACCGCCGTGAACACGTTCGCGAGTCCCGTGCGCGCGCCTTCACCGACTCCCGCGGCCGACTCGATGAACGCTGTGTTGCTCGACACCGAACCGATGCCGCCGGCCACCGCTGCCGCACCGTCGATGAACAGCACGCGTCCGATGTTGGGGACGCGGCCCTGCTCGTCCAGCAGACCGGCCTCGTTCGAGATGCCGACGATAGTGCCCATCGCGTCGAAGAAGTCGCTGAGGATCAGCGTGAAGATGAACACGATCGCGGTGATGACGCCGGCATGCACGAACCCGCCGCCGAGCGAGAACTTGCCGAGCAGGTGCAGGTCTGGCGTGGACGTCACGTCGTCGGGCCACTTCGGAGTGTTGAGCCCCCAGCCCGGATCGCTCTTCGACGAGGGGATCGTTGCAGCGGCATCGATGATGACCGCGAGGACCGTCGCACCGATGATCGACAGCAGGATCGCGCCGGGAACACGGCGGGTGAGCAGGACGACCGTCAGCAGCAGCCCGACGATGAAGACGACGACCGGCCAGCCGGTGAGTGTCCCCGCGCCGGTGACTCCGAGGCTGACCGGGATGGAGGCGGGGTTGGGCGTGTGCACGAAGCCGGCGTCGACGAGTCCGATGAACGCGATGAACAGACCGATGCCGACGCTGATCGCTTGCTTCAACGGCAGCGGGATCGCGTCCATGATCATCTGGCGTAACCCGGTCGCGACGAGAACGCAGATGAGCAGGCCTTCGATGACGACGAGACCCATCGCGTCCGGCCACGACATCGTTGGTGCGATCTGGAATGCGACGACGCCGTCCAGGCCCAGACCGGCGGCCACCGCGAGCGGCAAGTTGCCGCCGACACCCATGATGATGGTCATCACTGCGGCGATCAGCGCAGTCGCGGCGGACAGCTGGGGGAAGCTCAGGTGATGGCCGAACTTGTCCGTGCCGCCGGCCAGGAT
>JAVEEE010000376.1 GCA_030840615.1 Frankiaceae bacterium
GAGAAGTGCGCGTTGCCGGGCAGCCGATGCTCCTGGTCGAGCCGCTGGTCGCCGTTGAGCACGGCATCCGGCACCGTGACGCGGAGCCGGGCGACGAGGTCGTTGCGCAGCTCACGAAGCCGGGCCGCGCGGTCGGGCTGTTCCTTGACCGCGACCTCCAACGCCACCGCCAAGGCCGCCACCGCGGGCACGTCGAGTGTTCCGGAGCGCACGTCGCGCTCCTGCCCGCCGCCGTGCAGCACGGGCACGCAGTCGACATCGCGACCGAGCAAGAGCACCCCGGCACCGACCGGGCCGCCGAACTTGTGACCCGTGATCGTCATCGCGTCGACACCACTCTGCGCGAAGTCGACCGGTAGCTGCCCGACCGCCTGCACCGCGTCGGAGTGCAGCGGGACCGCGTAGTCGTGCGCGACCGCCGACAGGTCGGCGATCGGCTGCACCGTGCCGACCTCGTTGTTCACCCACATCACCGAGACGAGGGCGACGTCAGCCGGCTCGATCTCGATGGCCGCGCGCAGCGCATCCGGGGCGACCCGGCCCGCCGCGTCGACCGGCAGCCAGGTGATCGACGCACCCGCCTGCGCAGCGAGCCACTCGGCCGAGTCCATCACGGCGTGGTGCTCGACGGCAGAGACCAGCACGCGGGTACGACGGGGATCGGCTGCCCGGCGCGCCCAGAACAGGCCCTTGACGGCGAGGTTGTCGCTTTCGGTGCCGCCGCTGGTGAAGACGACTTCACTGGGACGGGCGCCGAGAGCGGCGGCGATGGTCTCGCGCGACTCCTCGACGACTCGCCGGGCCCGCCGGCCGGCGGCATGTAGCGACGACGCATTGCCCGGCTGGCCGAGCAGAGCCGCCATCGTCTCGGCGGCCTGCGGCAGCATCGGAGTCGTCGCCGCGTGATCCAGATAGACCATCGGACTCAGCCTAACCGCCGCCGGGCACGCTCAGGATCGGCGCAGGATCCGCGGGGTCAGCGCCAGGTAGGCCGATCCGTCCACCCCGAAGTCGCCGAGCCCGTTGTCCGCGGCCACCAGCTGGGTCGGCAGCAGCCCCGCCAGGGCACGGATGTCCGCCGCGGCGCCGACCACGGCCTCGCCGGCGTCACCAGGCGCGGCGAGATGGACGATCACTTGTCCGCGGCCGTCGCGGTCGCGGCCGCGGATGACGACCCGCCAGTCGGTGAGGTCGCTGCGGCCGGACAATGCTCCGGCCAGCGATCGCAGGTCGAGAGCCCGTCCGTCATCGCTCATCAGCACGAGCGCTCCCCGGCGCAGACCGTGCAGGCGCGGGACTCGCCGACCGCAACCCGGACACGGCGTCACGTCGACCCCGCCATCGACCAGATCGCCGGTGCGCCAGCGCATCATCGCCGTACCGCGCAGTCCGAGCTGGGTCAGCACGACTTCACCACCGTCGGTCGCGTCGCGGGCGCGCGCTTCGCCCGTCTCGGCATCGACCAGCTGCACGAGATCGAGATCCGGATAGGTGTGCAGCCCGGCGTCCGCCCCGCCTTGACGGCACTCCGCCCAGAGCACGCGTGCGCCGGCCGGCGCATGAACCCCGAGCACCGCGACCTCGGCCCGGCCGAGTGCCTCCTGCACGGCGGCCCGCTCGGCCGCCGACGCTGCACCCACGAGCAGCACCGTGCGCAGCCGGTCGAGCGAAGCACCGCCCGACGCCATCGACGCGACCACCTCGGCCGCGCGTGCGGATGGAGCCGCGAGGACGGTGGGGGGGGCCAACCGGGCGGCTGCCACGACGTCACGCAGCTGCTCGCCGGGGAACAGTGCCGGACTTCCGCTCGCGAGTGCGGCGTAGTACAGGGCCGTGTGCTCCGTGGAAGATCCCGCCGGCCACGCGGAGAGCAGGGCGTCGTCGCCGGTGAGCCCCAGCACCTTCCACAGTCTCGAACCGGCACGGGCGATGGCGTCGAGGTCGCCGCGCGTCGACGCGAGCGGGTAGTGGAAGCCGAGCCCCGACCAGACATAGGTCGTCGGCTTGGTGTCGCGCTCCACCAGCCGACGGTAGGCATCGCGCCGCGTGGCGCGCAGCCGCAGAGCGCGACGCAGCGTCGGCCCCTGCGCGTGCAGAGCGAATCCGCCTTCGGTCGCCTGTAGGACGAGAGCGGCCATGCCCGCAGGATCGCCCGCGGGGCTCACGTCCCGCTCCCCGACGGCCGGGATCTTGGTGAGAGCCGCGGCCCCGTCTATGGCTGTCGGTTTCGTGCCGAGCTGCGCCAACCGCGCCTTCCAGTACGGCGAGAACGCACCGACGACGTGCTGAACCTGGTCGCGGACGAGCTCGTCCTGCAGCTTCGCGAGCCCCTTGGCCGAGCGCTTGTCCCAGCTAGTCGCCACGCGCAGACCCTAGTTGTTC
Source organism: Frankiaceae bacterium (assembly GCA_030840615.1). GTDB lineage: Bacteria > Actinomycetota > Actinomycetes > JAFAQI01 > JAFAQI01 > JAFAQI01. The sequence goes on from JAVEEE010000376.1 coordinate 2,383, forward strand.
AGCAGGAGGATCAGTGGGCGGCTCAGGCCTTGCGCTTGTCGATCTCGTCCGTGAGCTGCGGAACAACTGTGAACAGGTCGCCGACGATGCCGAAGTCGACCAGCTCGAAGATCGGCGCTTCCGGATCCTTGTTGACCGCGACGATCGTCTTCGACGTCTGCATGCCGGCGCGGTGTTGGATCGCTCCCGAGATGCCGATCGCCATGTAGAGCTGAGGTGACACGGTCTTGCCGGTTTGGCCGACCTGGTTGGTGTGCGGATACCAACCGGCGTCGGTCGCCGCCCGCGACGCGCCGACAGCCGCGCCGAGTGAGTCGGCGAGCTTCTCGATGAGCGAGAAGTTCTCACCGGCACCGAGCCCACGGCCGCCGGACACGACGATCGCCGCCTCCGTCAGCTCAGGTCGACCGCCCCGCTTCTCCGTGACGCGGTCGAGGATCTTGGCCTTCGTAGCTGACTCCGAGAGCTCGACGGTCACCCGTTCTTCCGTCGGCTGCGCGGGTGCGGCCTCGGGTGCCGTCGAGTTGGGACGCACAGTGATGATGGGCGTGCCGCGGCTCACCTTGGCCTGCACGTTGATCGCACCGCCGAAAATGCTCTGGCGGGCAACGAAACCGGCATCGATGCCGACGGCGTCGGTGATGAGGCCGGAGTTGGTCTTGACCGCAAGTCGGCCGGCGACCTCCTTACCCTCCGGCGTGCTCGGGATGAGCACGGCGGCCGGGGATGCGGAGCTCACGATCTGCGCGAGCACCTCCGCCTTCGGTGCGACCAGATAACCGTCGAGATCACCGTCGGCGGCGACGTAGATCTTCGTCGCGCCGTACTCCGCCAGCTTCTCTTTGGGCCCATCGTCGCCGGCACTGTCGTAGCCGTTGCCGATGAACACCGCAGCCGGCTCGCCGAGCGAGCGAGCGAGCGTGAGCAGCTCGAACGTGACCTTCTTGGGAGCACCATCGACGTGCTCGACCAGAACAAGAACCTCAGCCATCGCTGTCCGTGACCCTTCAGATGAACTTCTGTGAAGCGAGGAACTCGGCGAGCTTCGCTCCGCCGTCACCCTCGTCCTTGACGATCTGACCGGCCTCCTTGGGCGGTCGCGGCGAGAACTCCGTCACCTCGCTGCCGGAGCCGGCGAGCCCGACCTGGTCGGCCTCGATGCCTGCATCGGCGAGCGTCAGGGTCGTCAGCGGCTTCTTCTTGGCCGCCATGATGCCCTTGAACGACGGATAGCGCGGCTCGTTGATCTTCTCGACGACGCTGACGACTGCAGGAAGGGACGCCTCGACGACGTCGTAGCCACTGTCCGTCTGGCGCTCGATCTTCACGCCTCCGTCGGATGCCTCGACCTTGCGCGCGAACGTCAGCTGGGCGGCGCCGAGCCGTTCCGCGAGCATCGCGGGTATGACGCTCATGCGCGCGTCGGTTGACTCGACACCGAGGATGACGAGGTCGTGCTCGATGGTGCCGAGGGCCTTGGCCAATGCGAAAGACGTGGCGAGCGCGTCGGAGCCGTGCAGCCCCGGGTCGACGAGATGCACCGCCTTGTCGGCCCCCATCGAGAGCGCCTTGCGAATCGTCTCGACGGACTTGTCGGGTCCCATGGTGAGCACGGTGACCTCGCCGCCGCCGGCTTCCTTGATGCGCAGCGCTTCTTCGACGGCGTACTCGTCGAGCTCGTTCATCACACCGTCGACGCCCTCGCGGTCGACCGTCTTGTCGTCAGCGCTCAGCTTCTTCTCGGCCCAGGTGTCCGGGACCTGTTTGACACACACAACGATGTTCATGGCCGGCGGCCGACCTCCCTGGAAATGTGGTTCACGAAGGGTCGCATGGCTGTTCGCGCAGCTCCGACCCGGGCTATGTTACCCACCGGTAGCCCGCACTAACGCCGCGGGTACGACGCTGTCTTACCTGTGCGCGCGGAGCACCCTGTTACCTGTGCGCGCGGAGCACGACCACGGCGTCGCAGCGGTCGGCCACCTCCGGGTCGTGCGTCGCTAGCACCAGCGAGCCGTCCCGGTGCGGCACCTCGAACAACCGGTCGAGGACCAACCGGCGGGTCACCTGGTCCTGCTCCGCCGTGGGCTCGTCCGCGATGAGGATCTGCGGCCGCAGCGCCAGTGCGCGCGCGACCGCGACCCGCTGCTGCTGGCCGCCGGACAGCTCTTCGATCAGCTGGTCCTCGTGGCCCGAGAGCCCGACCGCATCCAGCGCTGCAGCCGCCAGCTCACCCACGGCCTCGACGGGTCGACCCGCGGCCCGTAATGCCGCCTCGACGTTCTCCGCCGCGGTCAGCAGCGAGATGAGCCCGTAGCCCTGCAGGATGACGGCGACCTCCTCGCGGACGCCGTCACCGACTAGCCGATCGTCGATGCGCACCTCGCCGGCGGCCGGCACGGCCAGCCCGGCGAGCACAGCAAGGAGGCTCGTCTTGCCACTCCCCGAGGGCCCAACGACGGCAACGCTCTCTCCCGGGCCCACGACGATGTCGATGTCCTCGAGGATCACGCGTCCGCCGCGCTCGTAGCGCAACCCGCGGGCCGACATGATCGTCACCGCTCGTCCCTGCCCTCGGCGCTGCCCGCTTCCGGGGTGGTGGTCTCGTAGACGCGACGCAGGTCGACACCGTGGTCATGCGGAACCGCCCGCGCAAGCGTGCCGGGCGGCAGCACGTCCAGGAGATCCGGAGGAAGCTGCACGCTGCCGTCGCGACCGACGACGAGGAACTCCTCACCCACCCGACCGCCTGCACCGGAGCGACCTTCCGCACCCACCCGCCCGTCGCGAATCGTCACGGTGCGGCCCAGCGCCGCGCCGACCGCCTCGTCGTGGGTAACGGCCACGACCGTGGTGCCGCTGTCGGCGTTGGCCGACCGGATGAGATCGACGACCGCCTCGGCCGAGGCGGGGTCGAGCTGGCTGGTGGGTTCGTCGGCCAGCAACAGTCCGGGAGAGTTGGCCAGCGCAACCGCCACCGCGAGCCGCTGCTGCTCGCCACCCGACATGCGCCCGGCGAGGCGGTGCGCGGCGTCGCCCAGGCCCACCGACTCGAGCAGCGTGTGCGCCCGGCGCCGTTTGGCCGCACCCGACCGACGGGTGGGTCGCTGCACGAACAGCAGATTGCCGACGGCTGTGTCATACGCGAGCAGGTTGCGACCCGGGTTCTGCAGGACGACGCCGATCTCACGCAGCCGCAGCGTGGCAAGCTCTCGAGGAGTCATCGACGCGAGCCGGTGACCCCACACCGCAACGTTGCCCGCCGTCGGC
>JAVEEE010000386.1 GCA_030840615.1 Frankiaceae bacterium
CGGAAGGCTTCACCTACGTCGTCGACCGCGCGAAGGACATGATCAATCGCGGTGGTGAAAACGTCTACAGCGTCGAGGTCGAGAACGCGCTGGCGGCCGCACCCGGCGTGTTCGAGGTCGCCGTCATCGGAGTGCCGGACGAGATGATGGGCGAGAAAGTGGGCGCGGTGCTGGTGCCGACGCCCGGCCAGTCGCTGGACGTCGCCGCGGTGCTCGCCTTCGCCCGCGACCGGCTGGCGGACTTCAAGGTGCCGCAGTTCGTGTCAGTGCGCGCCGAGCCGCTGCCGCGCAACCCCGGCGGGAAGGTGCTCAAGCCGGCGTTGCGCGAGGCAACGACGTGGACGCCCGCGCGTTGAGCTGAACGGTCGGCGCAGCTCGAGTCAGGCGTCGGTGTGGTGCGGCGTCGCCGTGGGGTCATCGGCCCGCTGCGGTGGCACCACGGACTCGGTCCGGTCGAGTGCCGTCGTGATGGCGGCTTGCAACCGCCGGAGCATGTTGCGCTCGTTGTCCTCGGCGGCGATCGCGTGCTCGCGCTGCTCCAGGCGCCGGATGAGGTGCTCTGCCTCAGCCTTGACCCGCTCTGACAGCGCTGTCGGACCGGTGTGCTCGGGATGCTCGAGCTGTCGTGGCTGCGGGTCCGGTTTCGGCGTGACGGTGATCGTGTCGCGGGCCAACAGCTTCGTGAGCGCGATGGTGCCGAGCACCTCGCGCTGGCCGACGGTGAACGTCTGCAGCTCCACCTGGTCACCGCGGTTGCCCTCGCAGGTGTGCCCGATCGATCCGCGCGGGCCGCTGCTGACGATGAAGCCGGTGTGCATGTTCTCCGGGCTCGAGCCGGGTCCGTCCCAGCCATACACGATGGCGTCGCCCGGCTTGGCGTTCCAGCTGTGCTGCCACAGCCCGTTGGCCTTCGCGAACTGCATCCCGTACCAGACGCTGGCGTAACCGTCCGGCATCCCGGGCTGCATCGACGGGATGGGGTGATCGGTCGTGGCGCATGCCCACGACACGAACATCGCGCACCAGGGGTTGTGGTTCAGCCCGTAATGCTTGCCGAACTTCGTGACGTTGTTCGGCCCCTCTTTGGTCCCGACCTGGTCCAGAGCCTTGACGAGCCATGCTGGTTGCGTCATGAGTCCCCCCTCAAGCGCGGCACCAGCGAGGCTAATGGGGCCAGTGATCATCCGCAGCAGAACCGACAGACAGCACCCGTAGGGCCACATATCTCCTCCCTCGGCGCTGCCCACAACGCCCGTTGGAATTGCCGAGATTTGTTGGTGGATAACGGGTTCTGACGCTTGAAAGTGTCGGCCGCGTCGCCGAGGATCGAATACATGTTCGAACGGGTCAAAGGTCTAGCGAGGGGTTGCGCGCTGCCCCTCGCCGCGCTCTAGTTCTGCGCCGGTGCCAACATCCGGATCGCGTCGGCGGCCGCCACGCCGACCGGGAGAATGGCCGGGATCGGCGTCGTGACGCCCGCTTCGACGTAGGCGGCGATCTTCTCCCGGCACTCCTCAGGCGACCCGTGGACCACGAGGTCGTCGGCCACCGAGTCCGGGATCGACTCGACCGCCGCCTTCCGGTCTCCGGCCGCCCAGGCATCCCACATCGGCTGCAGGAGTTCGGTGCGGCCCATCCACTCGTGGAAGGCGCGGTAGACAGGCACGGTCATGTAGGCGGCGATGGCGAACTTCGCGACCCCGCGCGCCATGTCGGCGTCGGTGGTGGGTGCGACGAAGATGCGCGCGGCAACCTCCTTGCCCGGACCGACGATGGGCGCCACGGTCTTCACGTCGTCGGACGACAGCCAGTTGACGATCGCACCGTCGGCTTCCTTGCCGGCTAGTCGCAGCATCCCGCTGCGCAGCGCGGCAACGAGGATCGGCGGGGGCTCGTCCGGGACCAGGCCGAGCCGGAATCCATTGACGGCGAACGTCTCGTAGGTCTCGGTGACCTTGTCACCTGCGAGCGCGGCACGCAGGAAACGCACCGTGTCGCGCACCCGCTGATAGGGCTGGTCGAAGGGCGTCGAGTTCCACCGCTCGACGATGACGTTGGACGACGACCCGACTCCCAGCACGAAGCGCCCCGGCGCCGCCACTGCCATCGTCGCGGCCGACATCGCGAGCGTCGCCGGTCCGCGGGTATAGACGGGAACGATCGATGTCCCGAGCCGCAGCGTCGGCGCCCATACCGAAGCCAGTGCCAACGGCGTGAAGGCGTCGTTGGCGTTGGACTCGGCCGACCACACATCGGTGTAGCCGAGGTCGGCCAACGCCTCGAACAACGACCGTTGCTCGGGCAGTGGGACACCGTCGAAAGGCACCGTGATGCCGAACCGTGCAGGCACGGCGGTCACCTTAGTGCCGACGATGTCTGGTCTTGTCGTGCCCCTTGCCGTGACCGGTTGCGTGCCCCTTGCCGTGCGACACCGGTGGATCCGCCACCCAGCTCCCCTGGACCTGCGCGTAGTCGAGCCACACGTCGCCGGTGCCGGGCGGACGCGCCGACGCCAGCTGGCCGTTGCGATAGCCATTCGGAGGCACGCCGTACGACGACCCGGGAAACTCCGCCGAGCACACATCCGCGCCGGCGCGCCACTCGCCCGCTGCCTGGGTCACGTGCCAGTCGAGGCCACCGTCGACGCACGCGAACCGGTGGTGCTCGCCACACCCGGCGGCGTGGAAGCGCGTGTCCGTTCCCTGCAAGGCGCAGCCACCAGATGAGGAAGGTTGCCCCTTCGCCCACGACCAGACCATCGCTTCGAGCCGGCCGTCGAAGGGCTCGAGCTGATCGAAGCCGGCGATGTTGACCCCGCACTGCACCATCCGTGCGGCGGTCTGTGCAGTGAGCGTCTGGGTCGCGTTCGTCATGGCCTCGAGCCAGGGACTCGCCTCGAAGAAGCGCCGGAACGACGTGTGGTGCTCGCGCGCCTTCATGTCGGCCGCGCAGTCCGCCTCGCTGTAGTGGGTCGGGCTGCCGCTCTCGTCCCATGAGGGTCCGCGGGTGAACACCCACTGGTTCCAGGCGCCGGGGCCGCAGTTGCCGACGAGCAACACCTGCCGCCCGGACTTCATCATTGCCGCGCGCGTCTCGTCGTAGGGCATGGGTGCGCAGCTGCCGCCGCTGAGACCGGCCGGTGGCTTGTAGACGAGCGATCCCAGCTGTTGGGAGATGATCGAGGCGGCGACGTCATGTGCTTGCTGCTGTGAGGCGATCGGGCCGCCGGGCGCCAGCTGGTTCTCCAGGTAGACGAGCACGAACTCCTTCGGATGAGCATGCAGCCATCGCTTCAGCTCGGCCAGCCCGTCCTGCATCGGCCGGTCGTCAGTGCAGCCGACGTGCACGTAGAGGCCCTTGCCGGTCGGGTCCTGCTGGTCACCGTGGCACATCGTCGGCCAGTAGCCGTGCGTGGCAGCCGTGCCGTAGGGGCTCGGCACCCAGTGCAGATCGATCTCGATGGCGCGGATGTCCATCCGCAGCTGGTCGGTGATCGAGTAGACCTGGTTGGGGTCCTGGTTGGTGAGCGTCGCGTAGTAGCTCGGGAGCGACACTCCATCGCGGGCATTGGGGGTCGGAACCGCATAGGACGACGCGTTGAACGAGTTGTGGGTGTGCAGCAGCTGCTCCTCCCACAACGAGGCGCGGGCGTCGAGGCCGCGTTGCAGCGTCAGGGCCCGATGGACCCACGACTTCTCATACGCCGCGATCCGCGCCTCGCTGACCTCGCGACCGTCGAACAGCCCGCACCATTCGGGCAACGACGCATCAGGGGCGGAGCGCAGGGGGGTCCGGCAACCGGCCGCGACCCCGGCCGCGAGTGCCTGCATGCTGCGGCAGAACTTGTAGCCCGAGTCGTCCAGGTCGCTCGAGGCCTGGGCGTAGCACTGGGTGACCGCCGTCCCACCGTCGACGGGCAACAACGGGTTGTCCGCGAAGGCGCCGCTGACGAGCGCTGAACCGCCCACAAGAGCACCCGCGCACAGGAACGTCACCAGTCGGCGCATGCGGAACAGATTCGCCACGGCGACCTCGGTTCCCTGCCGGCCCCCTTCTAGGACAGAATGCGATTCGGTATTCCTCCCACCGGCGGACGACGGGCGGCGATCGTGGACCTGAGCTACAACGACGCAGATGAGCAGTTCCGGGCTGATTTCACGGCCTGGCTGAAGGAGCACCTGCCCATGGAGTGGCGCCAACGTGGCTTCTGGCGCAAGCAGGGCGACGCCGGCTTCGAGATGCGCCGCAGCTGGGAAGCCGACAAGGCCAAGGCCGGGTTCGCCGGCATCCAGTGGCCCACGGAGTACGGCGGTCGCGGCGGTACCCCGTCGATGCGGGCGATTTACGACGAGGAGATGGTCCGGCACCGCGCGCCGATGACCGTCAACTCCCTCGGGCTGACGTTCCTGGCGCCGACGATCATGGTGATCGGCACCGACGAGCAGAAGCGCGACATCATCAAGCCGCTGCTGCACAACGAGGTCATCTGGTGCCAGGGCTTCTCCGAGCCCAACGCCGGCAGCGATCTCGCCGCGCTGCAGTGCCGCGCCGAGCCCGACGGCGACGAGTACATCATCAACGGCCAGAAGATCTGGACGTCCAACGCCTTGCACGCCGACAAGATGTTCGGCTTGTTCCGCACCAGCAACGAAGGCAAGAAGCACCGCGGCATCACGATGCTGACCGTCGACCTGCGCAACCCCGATGGCAGCTTCGCGCCGGGTGTGGAGATCCGGCCGCTCAAGCAGATGAGCGGGGCCAGCGACTTCGGCGAGGTCTTCTTCACCGATGTGCGCGTACCCAAGACCAACGTCATCGGGCAGGACGGTGGCGGCTGGGACGTGGCCATGCTGCTGCTGTCGTTCGAGCGTGGCGCGTCCGCTCTTCCGCAGTACACCGC
>JAVEEE010000395.1 GCA_030840615.1 Frankiaceae bacterium
CGGGGCTGGCGGGAGATCCGTTGTGGCGCGTGGTGGGGGTCGTCGCCTACACGACGTCGACGAACGCCGACGTGTCGGCGGTGGCCGCGGCAGGCGCGGCCGAGGGGCTCGTGGTCGTCGCGGAACACCAGCGGAGCGGCCGGGGTCGCCTCGACCGCCGATGGGAGTCGCCGCCCCGGTCAGGCGTGCTGTTCTCGGTGCTCGTGCGCCCCGCTGTCCGGCCGGCCGCCCTGCCGCTGCTTCCGCTGCTCACCGGCACGGCTGTCGTGGAAGCCGTCCGCGCGGTCGGGCGGGTCGAATCCCGCCTCAAGTGGCCCAACGACGTCCTCGTCGGGGACCGCAAGCTGGGCGGCGTGCTGGTCGAGCGCACCGGCGACGGTGCGGTCGTGATCGGACTGGGGCTCAACGTCTCGACCCGATCCGACGAGCTTCCGGCGCCGATGGCGACGAGTCTGGCCATCGAAGGCGGCCGCACCGACCGGGAGTCGCTGGTGAAGGAGGTGCTCCGGGCGTTCGCCCGCCGCTACGACACCTACGTCAAGGCGCAGGGCGCGCCGGAGTCGGTGCTCCCGGCGTATCGGGAGATCTGCGAGACGATCAACCGGCGCGTCACCGTTCACGTGCCCGGTGGTGAGCCGGTGACCGGGTTGGCCGTCGCCGTCGACGACGGCGGCCTGCTCGTCGTCCGCGATGATGACGGGCGCGAGCGGGCATGGTCGGCAGGAGACGTGATCCACGTCAGGGCGGAGGGCTGAGCGGTGCCGTTTCCCAAGAAGTTGCTGGCCGAGGACGAGGAGATCGTTCTCGACCTGCACGCGCACTGGAAGCAGCTCGTCGTCCCGGTGCTGCTGATCCCGGTCATCGTCGGCGTGGCGTCCTACGTCATCTTCATCCTGCCGGACAACTCCGCCCGCACCGTCCTGCGCTGGGTAGTCGGCGGCGTCGCGGCACTGCTGCTGCTGCGGTTCTCGCTGTGGCCCTACCTCAAATGGCAGACAACGCGCTACGTCCTCACCAACCGGCGGGTCGTCATCCGCCAGGGCGTTTTCGGTCGCAGCGGACGCGACATCCCGCTGACCCGGGTCAACGACGTGTCGTTCCAGCACAACCTCTTCGAGCGGTTGCTGCGTTGCGGCACCCTGACCATCGAGTCGGCAGGGGAACACGGGCAGGTCGTCCTGCCCGAGGTGCCCAAGGTCGAGCTGGTCCAGCGCGAGGTCTACAAGGCGGTCGAGGCAGAGGTACGCCGTCAGGGCGGCGTCTGGCGAGAGCCACCGACAGAGGGCTGAGCCGGGCAGTAGGCGAGGATCTGCGGTGTGAGCGACACCGCAGACGATGGCAGCGCTGCGGGACTGGAACGTGAGCTGCTCGGCGGGACGCGTCGTTACACCCGGCGCGAAGTCGCAGAACGCGCGGGTGTCTCGGTCGAGCAGGCCCGGTTGTTGTGGCGCGCACTCGGTTTCGCCGACGTCGGCGACGACAATCCCGCGTTCACGGACCGCGACATCGAGGCACTCGTCGCGGTGCAGGACCTGCTCCGCCGTGGCGTCATCGACGAGGACACCCAGCTGGCCATGACCCGAGCCATGGGCCAGTCACTTGCCCGGCTCGCCGAGTGGCAGGTGTCTGCCATCACCAAAGCCCTGGCCAAGGAGGGCACGTTCGGGCCGGATGGCACCTTGACCGCCGCACATGAGCTCGTGCCAGTCATGGAGGGCCTGATCGGCTACGTCTGGCGGCGCCATCTCGCCGCGAGCGGCGGCCGCGCGCTGGCGAACCCGGACGAGGTCGACGCCCGCAGTCTCGCGGTGGGCTTCGCGGACCTCGTCGGGTTCACCTCGCTGACCCGGCACGTCGACGAGACGGAGCTCGCGCGACTCGTCGAGCTCTTCGAGCGGCTTGCCTCGGACGTCGTCGCCGAGCACGCCGGCCGCGTCATCAAGACCGTCGGCGACGAAGTCATGTTCACGGCGGATGACGCGGCCACCGCCGCCGAGATCGGTCTGACGATGCTCGAGCAGGCTCACGAAGTCGAGGAGCTGCCCGACCTTCGCGTCGGCCTCGCGTTCGGCGGTGTGCTGTCGAGGCTCGGAGACGTCTACGGAGAGCCCGTCAACATCGCCGCACGCCTGACGTCCATCGCGCGGCCCGGCAGCGTTCTCATCGACCGCGAGCTCGCGGCTGCGCTCGAGGGGGACGACCGCTTCCGCACCCGGCGGGTGCCGCCGCGTCCGGTCCGAGGTTACGCCCTGCTCCAGCCCGTGCGACTTCGGCGCGCTGACGACACGAACTAACCTCGCTGTCATGAGCGACCTGCCCTCCCACATCAGCTTGCGCGAGGTCGGGCCGCGCGACGGCCTGCAGAACGAGGCGCCGGTGCCGACCGAAGCCAAGGTCGAGCTCATCGACGCGCTGTCACACACCGGCGTACGCCGGATCGAAGCGGTCAGCTTCGTACACCCCAAGGCGATCCCGCAGATGGCCGACGCCGACGAGGTGTGGAGGCGCATCGCCCGAAACGACGCCGTGCGTTACTCCGCGCTCGTGCCCAACCTGCGCGGCGCGCAGCGTGCCCTCGACGCCGGGTTCGCCGAGATCGAGGTCGTGGTGAGCGCCAGCGACACCCACAACCGCAAGAACGTCAACCGGTCGACCGAGGAGTCGCTCGACGACATCGCCGGGCTGATCGAGGCAGGCCACGCCGCCGGCTCCACCGTGCAGGTGATCGTCTCGACCGCGTGGGGCTGCCCCTACGAGGGTGACGTCCCCGTGGAACGGGTGCTGGCCGTCGCCGGCCGCGCGGTGCGCGACGGCGCCGACGGCCTGTCGTTCGGCGACACCACCGGCATGGCTACCCCGTCCCGCGTGCAGAAGCTCGTCGGCGAGTTTCGATCGCAACACCCGCAGACGCCGCTCAACCTGCACTTCCACAACACCCGGGGGACCGGTCTGGCAAACGTGCTGACCGCCTTGGAGCTCGGCGTCGACGACTTCGACGCAAGTGTCGGCGGCCTCGGTGGCTGCCCCTACGCGCCCGGAGCGACCGGCAACGTCGCGACGGAGGAGCTCGTCCACATGGTCGAGGACATGGGCGTGGCAACAGGTGTCGACCTCGAGGCGATGATCGACGTGGCCGCCACGGCAGAGCGGCTCGTCGGGCGACAGCTGCCGTCGCAGGTGCTGCGCGCCGGGCCGCGCACCCGCCGTACGCCGACATGACCCTTGTCAGTGTCGTCATCCCGATGTTCAACGTTGCCAACTACCTGCAAGAACTGCTCGACTCCATCGCCGGCCAGACCCATCGCGAGCTGGACGTCGTCATCGTCGACAACGGGGCGAGCGACGGAAGCGAACGAATCGCAGCTCGTTTCGCTGCGGTCGATCCCCGATTTCGCGTGGTGCAGGCACTCGGGGGTGGGGCGGGCCGGG
>JAVEEE010000431.1 GCA_030840615.1 Frankiaceae bacterium
AACGCGACGTCGCTGACGAGCCAACGCCCACCGACGAGCTGGAGCTGCATGACCATTCGATAGTGCTTCAACACGGACCCGGCGTTGTTGCCCTGGGTGCCGGTCGAGACGGTCGCGTCGGTGGCGACGACGGCCTGCGCGGCGTCGAGGCCGGGGGAAAGCCGGACAAGTGCCGCCGAGAGCACGGTGCCACGTGACTGCGACTTGTCTCGAGCCAGCACGGACGGGAGCTGGGCCCGCTTGGAGGCGAACCCCTGCCGGAGCCCGCCGGTCGCCAGACCCAGGATCCGGTCGAGGTCACGGTTGGCGGTCGTGTAGCTGAGCGTGGTGAGGTTGACCGCCTCCTGGCGCGCGGTCAGGAGAGCGGCTTGGCGCGCGTCGTCGCGCGCACTCTGGTCACTGGCCCGCAGCACGAGGACGACGACGAGTGCGACCAAGCCGGCGAGGAGCACGAAGGGCAAGGTGAGCAGCACGACCCGGACCCACCGGCGGGCGGAGCGCCCTGCCGCCGGTAGGTCGAGTGCAACCGGCCCTAGCTCAGCGGGCCGAACAGCAACCACATCCACGAGCGATCTCCCAACAGCCGCTGCTGCCCTCCGGTTGAGGCCAACAGGTAATCGTGTCCGTCACTGGTGGAGAACTTTTGCCCTCCACCTCCGGGCAGGTGCGAGTTGTTCCGGTATCCGGGCCGGTCACCGAGCCGTCCACGCCCCGGCTCGGGCGCCATCCGCGAGCCGCGCACGTTGACGTCGGCCTTCGTCGACTCCTTGCAGAACGCATCCCATCGAAGGGGCGGGTACTTCAGTTCCGTCGGCAGCCGCCGTTTCTGCACCGGCCAGTAGCCCTTCTTGCAGGGCTGATGGTCGTTCGCCGGCGGGAGCGGTACGCCGAACCTGGTCGTCCCGTTATGCGGGAACAGACCGAACGACGTCGCGACGACATAGGGATAGATGATGAGCACCTGGCGGATCGCCGGGATGCGGACGGCGGTGACCTGGCCGAGCGACGTGAGGTTGCCGAGCATGATCGGCAAGGTCGCATCGATGTCGTGGTCGAGCGCGACGAGCTGCGCTGCGGCGGGCGAGCCGCTCTCGAGCACTGCGCGCAGGTCCTTGTCGCTGGAGCGCAGCGCGTCGGTGAACGTCGCGAGGTTGCGACTGAAGCTGACGATGCTCGACGACAGGTCGTTCTGCGTGTCGAGCACCGTGCCGCCGTCCTTCAGCAGCCGGATCGACTCGGGCAGGTTCGCCTGCGCCGACTCGAGCAGCTGATGGGTCGAGTCGAGCAACCGGCGCAGATCCGGCCCCGCGGCGTCGAACGTCTCGCCCAGCTCGGTGACGACGGTGTGCAGGTCGTCGCGGGGCACGGAGTTGACCAGCCGGTCGAGGTTGACCAGGAGGTCCTGCGTCGACACCGGCAGGGTCGTGTGCGACTGCGGGATCACGCTGCCGGCATGCAGGAACGGACCGGTGTCGCTGGTCGGGCGCAGGTCGACGAACTGCTCGCCGATCGGTGAGCCGTTGCCGACGACGGCGCGCGCGTTCGCCGGGATGTGCTGCGAGCTCTTCAGGTCGAGCGAGACGCGGATCCCATCCCCGCGCAGCCGGATCGCGCCGACCCGGCCCACCTCGACTCCGCGGTAGGTGACGCTGGCGGTGCTGAACAGCCCGCCCGAGTCCGGCAGGTCGACGTAAGCCGTGTAGCCACGGCCGAGCAGGGTCTGGCCGACGCCGATGTAGTGCAGGAGCACGTAGCTGATGCCGAGGACGGCGATGAGCACGAAGACACCGGTCTTCACCCACACGCTGGTCCGGATCACGACAGGGCTCCGAGTAGCAGGTCGTCGATCGTCGTACCCGGCGCCCATCGCGTGACCGGTCCCGGCAGCGAGGGCAGCCCACCGGTCACGCCGTCGAGCACCGACCCACTCTTGCTCTGTCGGTGCCTCCCGGCGCGTCCGCTGCCGGTCGCGGGCAAGGTGAAGCCGCCGCCCGGGCCGAACGTGTTCAGCAGTGACTTCGCCGACACGTCGAGGGTCAGCGCGAGGTTGCCGTAGTCGCCGAAGTACTCGTTCTCGACGCTGTCCGCGGTGGGGTAGGTCGCGACAGCCTCCAGGATCTTGGGCACGTCCTGCCCCACCTCGGCCAGCTTGCCCAGGGTCGGCCGCAGGTGGCGCAGGTTGGCGACGAGGTCGTCGTGCGAGGCCCGGACGACATGCGTCGCGACGTCGCCGAGGTGCTGGAGCGAGACGAGCATCGTGGTCAGCCGCTTGCGGTCGTCGGTGAGGATCCGTACGGCCCGGGGCATCCGCTCCACCGCGTCGACGAGCGAGGACTCCTGGCCGCGAACGGTCTTGGCGAGGTTGTCGAGGCCCTCGAGGGCGTGCAGGATCGACGCCTTCTGCCGGTCGAGCCCGGCGACGAACACGTCGAGGTGGTGCAGCAGCTCGCGGGTGACGCCGGTCCGGCCGTCGAACGCGTCGGAGAGCTCGTGCGTGATCGTCTGCAGCTGGCCCACACCGCCGCCGTTGAGCAGCAGCGACAGCGCGCCGAGGACCTCCTCGACGCTGGCGTCAGTGTCGGTGCGGGCGAGCGGGATGACGTCACCGTCGCGGAGCCGCCCGGTGGGCTGCTCCGCCCGCGGCGGCTCGATCTCGACGAACTTCTCACCCAGGACACTGGTCTGCTCGACCCGCGCGATGGCGTTGGCGGGCAGCCGGACCTTGTCCAGCAGCTGGCAGCGGACCAGCGCATGTCGGTCCTCGACCCGGATGCTGCGTACGTGCCCGACGGTGGCGCCGTTCACCTTGACCGCCGAGAAGGGGACCAGGTCGAGGACGTCGGCGAGCTGCACGTCGACCGTATAGGTGTTGGCACCGGTGGCGACCGCGCCGGGCAGCGGAAGGGAGTAGACGCCGTGGAAGCCGCATCCGGCCGTCAGCAGCAGGGCCGCCGCGGTCCCGATGAGGGCGCGGGTCATTCGCGTCATTGTCGGCTCGCCCCCTTGGGGAGCGGGAGGTGCGTCAGCGGCTTCAGGTTGTCGAGGCACTGCTGGGGGTCGCCACCGATCGAGCCGTAGAGCTGGCAGAAGAACAGCGCTGGGTTGTCGGTGTAGACGTTGGCGAACCGTGCGTTGTAGGTGCGGGCAGACGGCGTGTACATGTGGGGGTAGTTGGTGATGCCAACCGCGCCGATGTCGGTGATGCGCGCGAGCAGCACCCGTTCGCGGGCAAGGATGTGGGAGACCTTCGCGAGGCCGCCGACGTCCTGCGCGAGCGAGTCGCGGTTGTCCTTGACGAACCCCGCGACGTCGTTCAGCGCGATGCCGAGGTTGTGCAGTGCGGACGAGAAGGCGGAGCTCTCGTCGGCAAGCTGCCGGGAGACGTCCGCCAGGTCGGTGGTGAACGAGCGGGTCTCACGGTCGTGCCGAGCCAGCTCGGTCGTGAAGAGCTGCAGGTTGCGCACGGTGCCGAACAGCGCGTCGCGGTTGTCACCGAGCGTGCCCATCAGCTGCGACAACCGGGTCACTGTCACGTGGGCCGCCGCACCCTCACCGCGGAGGTTGTCCGCGCCGACCGCGATCGCACGGGCGAGCGCACCGTTCTTGTTGGCGCCTTCGGGGCCCAACGCCTTCGACAGCTCGACGAGGTTGCCGGTGAGCTCGTCGAGCTCGAGCGGCACCTGGGTGCGGTCGAGCGGGATGGTGGCACCGTCGGCCAGCACCCGACCGCCGTCGTACGGCGGGGTGAGCTCGACGACGCGGTCGGCGACCAGGGTCGGCTCCATGATGACCGCGGTCGCGTTGGCGGGGATCTTGCGGTTGCCGTCGTAGGAGAGCTCGACCTTGACGCGGGTGCCCTGCGGGGTGACCGAGGTGATGGTGCCGATCTTGACGCCGAGGATGTCGACCTCGGAGCCCGGATAGAGGTGCACG
>JAVEEE010000155.1 GCA_030840615.1 Frankiaceae bacterium
GTGCTCACGACGCAGAGCTGGGAGCAGTCGATCGGGTCGGACTACCAGGACTCGCCACGGTGTCGCAGCGAGCTCTGGGCCTCCGGCAACACCCGGAACTACGCGGACACGAAGTATCCGGGGGTGCGCAACTTCCGCACGCAGATGTCGGCCGACGGGCATGGTGGGGCGGAGCAGATGTCCGATTGGGCGCTCGAGGGCTGGGCGGGGGGCCAGTGGTTCGCGGACGCCGCCGCCTCGTGCGGTGCGACACTCACCCGGCACTGCCTCGAGGCCTTCGTCAACAGCGGCAAGATGTACGCCGGCGATGGGCTGCTGACGCCGCGCAACTTCCACGAGTACGCACACCACCCCGATCCGTCGCACAACTGCATCAACGTGGTGCGCTGGTCCGACGCCGCCGGCACGTGGGTGACGCAGGTGCCGGACATGGACAAGAACTGCTTCACCTTGCACGAAGTCCCCTACAAGGCGTGAGCGTCACCCCGCTCTGACCCGGCCGACGAAGCCCGGCAGCGCCTTGCCGGTGAGCTCACCGGGCTCACCGGCGAAGGCGAGCTCACCGCGCGACAACACGTAGACGACGTCTGCGAGGCGAAGCGCGTCGGACAGGTACTGGTCAACGAGCACGACGGTCGTCCCGTCGTGCGCGAGCTGACCTACGACGTCGAAGAGCAACCGCGCGACGCGCGGAGCCAGCCCGAGCGAGATCTCGTCGAGCAGCAACAGTCGTGGTCGCCGAACCAGAACGCGCGACATGGCGAGCATCTGCTGCTCGCCGCCGGACAAGCTGCCGGCCTGCTGGGACAGCCGTTGCGCGAGCACCGGAAAGGCGCTGTGGGCAGGCTCCAGGTCAATGACTCCCGCTGCGAAGATCTCGAGGTTGTCGCGAACCGACAACGCCGGGAAGATGCCGCGGCGCTCCGGCACGAGGAGCATCCCGGCGCGAGCCCTCGCGTCGGGTGAAAGCCGGCCCAGGTCGCGACCGCGCCAGGACATCTCCCCGGCTCGTAACGGAAGCAGACCGGCGACGACCGAGAGCAAGGTGGTCTTGCCGGCCCCGTTCGGGCCGAGGAGTGCCGTGAGTGCTCCGGCCGGCACGTCGATGTCGAGTCCGTGCAGGATCTCGACGGCGCCGTAACCGGCGCGGATTCCGCGCAGGGACAGCTCGACGGTCATGACGGAGCCTCGACATCGACATAGGTGACGTCGAGATAGGCCTCGAGAACGGCCGGGTCGCGGCGTATCTCATCCGGGCCGCCGGTGGCGATCAGCCGACCCTCGGCCATGGCGTAGACGCGATCCGCGACGTCGAAGACGAGATCGACGTCATGTTCGACGAGAAGCACGGCGACACCACTGGCAGCCACGTCTCGGATCACGTGCTGCAGGTGCTGCGTCTCCGCGATGTCCAGTCCGCTGGCCGGCTCGTCGAGGAGCAGCACCCGCGGGTCGTGGCACAACGCGCGGCCGAGCTCGACGAGCCGCAGCGTGCCCGTGGACAGCGTCCCGGCAGGGGCGTCGCGCACCTGCTGCAGGTCGAGCTGGTCGAGCACCTCTTCCACCCGGGCGCGATGACGCCGGATGTCCTCGAACGCGAAACCCAGGATGCCGAGCAGCAGTGCGCCGACCCGCACGACCGTGCCGGAGTTGGTGCGGTTCTCCGCGCCGACGCCGAGGTTGTCGGCAACGGTCATCGTCGGGAACACCGCCAGCCGCTGGAAGGTACGGCCGATGCCGAGCCGAGCTCGGGCATCCGGTGACTTCGCCGTGATGTCCTGGTCATCGAGCAGCACCCGGCCCGCGTCCGGTCGCTCACCGCCGGTCAGGCACTGGAACAGCGTCGTCTTGCCGGCGCCGTTGGGCCCGATGAGCGCGACGACCTCCCCTGCCTCGACATGGACCGTGAGGTCGTCGACTGCGGTGAGACCGCCGAACTGCTTGACGACACCCACGCCGTCCAACCGGGCACCGGTCGTGCCAGTCACGAGCCCACCTCACCGGAGCGAGCAGCGCGCAGCCGGTCGAGGGCGGCGCGACCGCGTGCGGAGAGGACGGGGGGCGGTGCCGGCGCAGGCGTTGCGGCGGCGTAGTGACGTAGCAGCGCTGTCGGCGTCGACAACCACTCGCCGAACCGACGGCTCAGCTCGGCCGCGCCTCCGGGCAGCCGGCCGAGGAACGCCGCGAGCAGACCGACCGGGATGAGGTAGGCGTTCGCCTGGCCGGTGAGGCCGTTGACTAACACGATGAAGGCCGCGCCGATCACCGCCGCCGCTGCGCTGTCGGCGCCGAACACGACCACGACGGCGAACCACGGAAGGCTGGCTGCGAGCGGGTCGAAAGCGCTGGGGTCGAAGGCCTGCGCCCGTTGGGCGAGCAGCGCGCCACCAAGGCCGGCGAGCATGGCGCTGACGGTGAAGATGAGGATCTTCAATGCCCGCACGTCGACGCCGACCGACCGAGCGCCCTCCTCGCTGTCGCGCAAGGCGACGAGGGACCGGCCGAGCGCGCCGTTGCGCAGGTTGTACATCACGAGGAACGCGACCGCGAGCATCGCGAGCTCGAACAGGTAGAACGCGCGATCGCCTTCGAGCGACAGCCCGAACAGCGACGGTCGCTGGACGTCGAGGTTGTTGGTGAAGTAAGGCTGCGCGAACACGAACCGGCTCACGAATGCACCGACCGCGAACGTCGTCAGTGCGAGGAACAGGCCCCGCCGCCGGATGGCCGGATAGCCAGTGAGGAAACCGACGATGCCCGCGGCAACCGCAGCGACGAGCAGGGCGACGAGCTGGGGCGTGCTGGTGCTGACCTTCGCGAAGAACAGCGCGCCGAGCCCGGCGTAGCCCGCCTGGCCGAGCGAGATCTGTCCGCTGTAACCCGTCACCGCCACGATCGAGACGAACACGATGGCCAGCGCCGGGATCTGCTGAGCCTGCCGCAACGCGACGTCGCTGAAGGTCAGCGGCAGGAACATCGCGATCGCTGCGACCGTGTATTGAGCGGCCAGGCGCCGGACGGACGGCTCCACCGCACGCCGACTGCCGAACGTCGTCGTGCTGCCGGCGTCTCCACCAGCCTCGGCCAGCCGGCTGCGGACAAGGAGTGCGACGAGCAGCAGCACGATCGGCAGGTTGGCGTGCAGCGCGTTCCAGATCGACAGTGCCTGGTCATTGCTCGGTGACCAGAGGTTCATCTCACTCTGCCCGACCCCGAGCGCGATGCCCGCGGCGATGGCGATGGGGATGCTCGTGAGCCCGGCGAGGACCGGCATGGCGAAGGTCTCGAGCACCACCAACGTGAGGTTGAACGGGTCGAGCGCCAGCTGAGACGCGAGCAGGATCCCGGTGAGCGCGGCGAACACGCTGCCGATCGCCCAGCCGATGGCGGACACCCGGTCGGCGTCGACCCCGGACAGCTCGGCGAGCTCCCGACGATCGACCACCGCACGGATCTGGGTGCCCAGTGGGGTCAGCGCCAGGACCAGCCCGACTGCAAGCGTGCCCACGACGACGACCGCCAGGTCGGCGAACGCGTCGATGTGCACGGTCAACGACCCGGGGTGCAGCACCTTCTGCGGAAACAGCGACGACGGGTGCCGGAACTGCGCACCCCAAAGAACGAACGCGAGCCCCACCAGCAGCACGAGCAGTCCGATGGTCGCGACCAGCGACTCGGCCGCGGTCGCGGACCAGCGCTGCAGGGGCCGGAACACGACGCGTTCCAGCGCTACGCCGAACGCCGGCGCGACAACCATGAGGATCAGCGCGGCCGCGACCCACCGTGGCGTACCCCACTGGTCGGTGAGCTCCCAGAACAGGTACGCCGCCATCATCGCGACGGCGCCGTGCGCGACGTTGAACACGCCGGTCGCGCGATACGTGACGAGAAGACCGACGCCGGACAGCGCCGCGATGGCGCCCAACCCGAGTCCGGCCAGGGCGTAGTTGAGCGCGAGCATCGGAGTGCTCAGCTCACCGGCGCGGGGTCACACACCCGGCACGGTCGAAGCGCCCGGGTGCCGATGCCCTTCTTGTCGACGGTCGAGACCTCCGACTTCCCGGCGACGAGTGTGCAGTCAGGACGGTGGTAGGACGCGCCTGCGGGCAATGCGACGACCGCAGCTGCCGGGGCAACGGGAGACGCAGCGGTGCTCGCCCCCGTGGCGTCGCCGGCGGCGAGGTCGGTGGCAAACAGGGCGTAGAGGTCGTCGATCTTGCGCTCCAGCTCCGTCATCCGGCCGAGCTCG
>JAVEEE010000441.1 GCA_030840615.1 Frankiaceae bacterium
CGGCCACGAGGCGATGGACAGCGTTGACGCGTTCGACGTCGGACTCGGCGTACATGCGGTGGCCGGCCTCGGACCTTTCCGGCTCGAGAAAGTGGAATCGACTTTCCCAGGCTCGGAGCGTGCTGACACCTACGCCGGTCCGCCGGGAAAGCTCTCCCACGCGCATGCCCATGACCTGGACAGTAGAGACCTCCACAGAAAGTACAAGGGTTCAAGGCCATCTCTAGACGCCATTTCTTGCAGTCCTTGTAGAAGGAGCCCACATTGGTCAGGTGCTGCCGCATGGGGACAAGCGAGGAGTCAAACGCGGCAGCGGTGCTTCCAGCAGCCAATCGTCGCTGCCGGCGCTGCAGGGGGCTGTTGCGATCTACGACCCGGGGACCGGCGAGCATTCGGCCCGGGTGGCGCACGCAGCGTCTGCGGTCGGTCGCCGGCTCGGCCTGCCCGATCCCGACATAGAGGCGGCTTGGTGGGGGGCCACTCTCCACGATCTCGGCAAGCTCGGCATCCCCGTCGACGTGCTTCACAAGGACAGCGCGCTCGACGAGGCCGAATGGGATCAGATGCGCAGGCACCCCGTCATCGGAGCTGACCTGCTGCTGGCCGTCTCACCCAGCCTCTCGCCCGTCGCCGAAGCCGTCCGCGCCCACCACGAGCGATGGGACGGCGGCGGCTACCCGGACGGGCTGGCCGGCGAAGCCATCCCGATCCTCGGTCGGATCATCGCCATCGCCGACGCCTTCGATGCCATGACCCGCATCCGTCCATACCGGGTCGGGGTCGTGTCCCCGGCTGACGCGATCAGTGAACTCCGGCGGCAGTCCGGCAGCCAGTTCGACCCGCACCTTGTCGGGCTCTTCATCGACCTGCACGACACGGGTCTCATCGTCGCGGAGTCTGAATCGCCGACCTAGTGGGCCGCGGCGATCGCCCACCACCTCGCGCGAGAGCCGGCGTTCCCCCTCGATTGCACTTCGGAGGGCTGCCGACCACGACACGCCGCTGAGGAAGCTCAAGAATGGTCGGGGGCCCTCCGAAGTCGCGTCGCTGGGACCATGTGACGGACGGCCAGAAGGGGAAGCGCCAGTGCCGAGCTCGCAGCTGTATGACGCGATTGGCGTCACGTACGGCGTGACCCGGCGTACAGACCGGCGCATCGCTGCGCAGATCTGGACGGCGCTCGGCGATGCTCGGACGGTGCTGAACGTGGGGGCGGGTTCAGGTTCTTATGAGCCTCCGGACCGTCAGGTTCTTGCGGTCGAACCGTCCGCGGTCATGCGTGCGCAGCGTCCGGCCGACGCGGCGCCGTGCATAGCGGCCACCGCGGAGAGTCTGCCGTTCGTGGACCGGGCATTCGACGCCGCGATGGCTGTCGCGACCACCCACCACTGGCGGGACCCGATAGCGGGTCTGTGCGAGCTTCGGCGCGTCGCTGCTCGCGTCGTGGTCTTCACTTTCGACATCGATGGCCTCAGCCAGTTCTGGCTGACACGTGACTACCTGCCCGAGTTGGCCGACCTTGTCGCCGGCCATCCTTCGCTGGCCGAACAGGCGCAGGCGTTAGGCGCGAGGGTTGTCCCGGTGCCGATCCCGTGGGACTGCGTGGACGGGTTCCCCGAGGCGCACTGGCGACGACCGGAGGCCTACCTCGACGACAACGTTCGGCGCGGCATGTCGATCTGGGCGAGACTCGGCCCCGAAGTCGAGCGTAGAGCGGTGCGCAGCCTGCGCCGCGACCTCGCTTCGGGTCACTGGGAGGCACGCAATCGCAGCTTGATCAAGCTCGATGCCGCGGATCTCGGGCTTCGACTGCTCATCGCCTGAGCTCTCGGGAGGCAGCGCGTCCCGTTTGCCTTGGTGTCGCCTAAGGTCCTGGCAGTATGTCGCCATGGTCGAGACTTCCGCCGGCACCGAGGACGTCTTGCAGGAGCCGCTGCGGTCACAGCTCGACGTGTTCCTCGACGAGCACCGGCGCGAGCTCAGCAATTGTCTGAGCGGCATGACGGAGGAGCAGGCGCGCCGCCCGCTCGTCCCCTCCCGGACGACGTTGCTCGGGCTCGTCAAGCACGCAACCTTTGTCGAACGAGTCTGGTTCGGCGAGGCGATCACAGGCGGCACTCGAAGCGAGCTGGGGCTCGTCTCGACGCCCGACGACTCGTTCGTGCTGGACGACGAAGACACCATCGCTGGCGTGCAGGGCGCCCACGCGGCAGCATGTAAGGCATCGAGGCAGGCCGTCGCCACACTGTCCCTAGACGACTTGCTCAACGGCAACCGTCGCGGGCCACTGCCACTTCGCTGGGTATACCTACATGTGCTGCGAGAACTGGCACAGCACTGCGGACACGCCGACATTCTGCGTGAACAGATCCTCAGCGGCTGACGCAGCCGCGGCGACAGTGAGAACGACGCGGACCGTCGCCGGGCGCCGTACAGGGAAAAACCGCAGGTGGCGGAGGCGGATGGGAATCGAACCCACCAGCGACAGTGACTGCCGCTCAACGGTTTTGAAGCTTGCTAATCGGACATCGTCGACCTGGGCTGTAACAGCGTTTCCGCAGGTCAGAGGCCTAGTGAGTTGTCCGCCGCTCTCCCCTGCTGACCCCTCCGTGCCACT
>JAVEEE010000444.1 GCA_030840615.1 Frankiaceae bacterium
CCTGGTCGTCGGACTGGCCGTCGGCGAGGCCGCTGACGTCCACCTGGCCGGCGTGCCCACCCGTGCGTGGCTCGCCCTCGGATACCTCGTCGTCGCCGGCTCGATGGTCGCGTACACCGCCTACGCATGGCTGTTGCAGAACGTGCGCCTGTCCCTCGTGACGACCTACGCCTACGTCAACCCTGTCGTCGCCGTCCTGCTCGGCACCCTCGTCCTCGACGAGCCGCTGACCGCCCGCACGCTTCTCGCGAGCGCGGCGATCGTCGCCGGTGTAGCCATGATCGTGCGCCGCCGGGCTGAGTCCGGAGCAGCGCGACGATGACCTCACTCGCCCTTCACACCGACCACTACGAACTGACGATGGTGCAGGCGGCGTTGCGCAGCGGCGCGGCCGGCCGGCGGTGCGTCTTCGAGGTGTTCGCGCGCTCGCTGCCGGGGCGTCGGCGCTACGGCGTCGTCGCCGGTCTCGGCCGGTTGCTCGGCGAGCTGCCGCGGTTCCGCTTCGACGCCGGCGCATGCGAGTTTCTCGCCGCGGCGAACATCGTCGACGCGGCGACCGTCGACTGGCTCGCCGGCTACGCGTTCACCGGTTCCATCGACGCCTACGCGGAGGGCGATGCCTACTTCCCCGGATCTCCCGTGCTGATCGTCGAAGGAACCTTCGCCGAGTGCGTCGTCCTCGAGACACTCGTGCTGTCCGTGCTCAACCACGACTCGGCGGTCGCGACCGCGGCGGCGCGCATGGTGTGCGCCGCCGGTGACCGGCCGTGCATCGAGATGGGCTCGCGCCGTACCCACGAGGAGGCGGGGATCGCCAGCGCCCGCGCCGCCTACATCGCCGGCTTCTCCTCGACGTCCAACCTGGAGGCCGGGCGACGGTGGGGAGTGCCGACGACCGGTACGGCGGCCCACGCCTTCACGCTCGTGCACGACGACGAGGAAGCCGCGTTCGCGGCGCAGGTTGCCGCGTTTGGCCCTGGCACCACGCTGCTGGTGGACACGTACGACGTCGAAGCAGGCATCCGCCGCGCGGTTGCCGCCGCGGGACCGGCGCTGGGGGCGATCCGGCTCGACTCGGGCGACCTCGTCTCGCAGGCGCATCGCGCCCGAGCGCTGCTGAACGAGCTGGGCGCGACGAGCACGCGGGTGGTGGTGACGAGCGATCTCGACGAGAGCGCGATCGCCGCCTTGGCGGCAGCTCCGGTCGATGCCTATGGCGTGGGCACCTCGCTGGTCACCGGTGGTGGGGAGCCGACCGCAGGATTCGTCTACAAGCTGGTCGCTTACCGCTCGGGCGACGGTTGGCGGCCCGTGGAGAAGCGATCGGCGGGTAAGGCCTCGACCGGTGGTCGCAAGACACCCGCGCGGCGACTCGTGGGCGGCGTCGCCACCGGCGAGCAGGTGTGGCTCGACGGCGCACCGGAACGGGCAGACGAGCGACCTCTCCTCACACCCGCGGTGCGCAGCGGCCGGGTCGTCGGTGGCGCGGACGTCGCCTCGGCTCGTGAGCACTGCCGGCGCGCCTTGGCCGAGCTCCCGGCAGAGGCGATGAAGCTGTCGGCCGGTGAGCCGGCCATCGAGACGCGATGGGAGAAGGCACCACGATGACCCGTGCACTGATCGTCGTCGACGTGCAGAACGACTTCTGCGAAGGTGGATCGCTGGCGGTCGAAGGCGGCGCGGCCGTCGCGGCGGCGATCAGCGCGTTCATCGCGAACTCGGACTACGACCACGTGGTCGCGACGCGTGACACCCACCGGGACCCGGGGCCGCACTTCGCCGCCGAGCCCGACTTCGTCGTGTCCTGGCCGGCACACTGCCGCGTCGGCACGACGGGTGCGGAGTTCCATCCAGCCCTCGACCTGCAACGTGTCGAGGCGGTGTTCGACAAGGGCGAATGGGCGGCGGCCTACAGCGGGTTCGAAGGCGTCGACGCAGCCGGCACGTCGATGGCCGAATGGCTGCGAGAGCACACCGTCGACGCGATCGACGTCGCCGGGCTCGCCACCGACCACTGCGTGCAGGCCACCGCACTCGACGGCAAGGACGAGGGCTTCGACACGAGCGTCCTGCTCGACCTGACGGCGGGGGTCGCCGCGCAGACCGTGGCGACGGCGGTCGACAAGATGCGAACGGCGGGCATCCGCATCGTCACAGCTCGCGCTTGAGCACCTTGCCGGTCTCGTTGCGCGGCAGCTCGTCGTGCAGCACGATCTCGCGCGGCACCTTGTAGTTGGCCAGCGCCTTCTTCACGTGAGCGCGCAGGTCGTCTGCCGTCGCGCTTGCACCGTCGCGAAGGACGACGTGCGCAACCAGTGCCTGACCGAACCTTTCGTCATCGACGCCGACGACGGCTGCATCTGCGACGTCGGAGTGCTGATGTAGGCAGTCCTCGACCTCTGCGGGGAACACGTTCTCACCACCGGACACGATCATGTCGTCGTCGCGACCTTCGACGAAGAGCTGACCATCGTCCAACCGGCCCACATCACCGGTCGAGGTGAGCGCCCCGAGGCGATCCTTGTCCTCGCCGCTCGTGTAGCCCTCGAACGTCGAGGGGCTGCCGGCGAAGATCCGGCCGGTCGAGCCCGGTTCCACATCGTTGTCCTCGTCGTCGACGAGGCGCACGGTCACGCCGCGCACGAGCTTGCCCGCGGTGCCGGGCGACTCGCGGAGGTCACGCGGTCCCGCAACGCTGACGTAGGAGACCTCCGTGGACCCGTAGAGGCTGTAGAGCACGTCTCCGAAGTCATCCATGAAGCGCGTCGCGAGCGTCGGGGCCAGCGCGGATCCGGAGAGTGCGACCACCCGCAGCGACGATGTGTCGGGCGGGTGGCGCTCGCCCTCCGGCAGGTCGAGGATGCGTTGAAGCATCACCGGCACGGCGACGAGGGTGTCGGCGCGATGCTTCGACACGAGCTCCAGCGCACCGGCCGGGTCGAAGCGCCGGCTCAGCACCAGCGTCGACTGCAGCATCATCCCGAGTGAGAGGTTGGCGAGTCCCCACGCATGAAACGCCGGCGCCGCCAGCACAGTGACGCCGCGGGCACGGTAGGGAATGGCCTCGAGCACCGCGACCAGCTCGAGCATGCCGGCCAGCGCGCCGGGAGCGGACCGGGCGGCTCCCTTGGGCCGGCCGGTGGTGCCGCTGGTCAGGATGACGTGCCGGCTCTCGCGACCCGGTGGCGGAAAGGGCAGCGCCTCGGGCGCGGACAGAGCCGCCACGCTGTCCTCTGGTGCACTGCCGTCCTCGACCCAGGCGACGACGCGAGGCAGCTGCGGCGCGACCTCCTGGAGCAGCTTGACGAACTCCTCGTCCGCCACGATCGCGGCGGCCTTCTCGCTCGCAAGGACGTCGCCGAGCTGCGGGCCGGCGAAGCCGGTGTTGACGTAGAGGATGTCTGCGCCGACCTTGCTGATCGCCACCATCGCGATGACGAACTGCGCCGAGTTGCGGGCGAGCAGAGCGACCGCGTCACCTGCGCTGACTCCGCGCTCTGCCAACGCATGCGCCAGCGCCGTGCTGCGACGGTCGACGTCGGCGTAGGTCACGGAGCCGCGCTCGTCGATGGCGGCGAGCCGGCCCGGGTCGCGCGCCGCGCCGGCGGCGTAAGCGGCCGCCGGTGAGGTGCCCCATCGGCTGAAGGAGAGGGCCATGCCGACCAGCCGGTCGGGGCGTACCGGAGACACGAGTCCGGTCCGGGCGAGAACCTTCAGTGCGGCAGCACCGTCGAGCAGTGCGGCGGCACCGTCTCGCAGGGGTGCGGCCAGCGGCGCGAGCCGACGAGCGGACATTCCTCAGACCCTTCCAGACGTCCTACTCGGGCCGGATGCCCCACTCGCCTTGCCAGGACTCCCCTGGCTCGACCACGACGACCGACTCGCCGGTGGCGAGGCCGTTGGGAGGCACCGTCATCGGCTCGACGCCGAGCCCCCGGCGGCGACGGTTGGCCTCGGGCAGCGCGTGGCCCGTGAAGATCTCGACGTAGCCGTATGCCGGGCCAAGCCAGAACGTTGCCGCGCGTGAGCCGTCGGGTCTCGACAGCCGGAGCTGAAATCGTCCGTCGTCGTCACGATGCAGATCCGTGTAGGTGTAGTCCAGCTCGATCGCGCCGATCGGCCGCGGCGAGCGGAAGTCGTAGGGCGACCCTTCCACCGGCTCCCGGCCGGTGGGGATCTGCTGTTCCCCGGTCGGCAGCCAGGTGTCGGCCGGAAGGTGCAGCAAGGCGTCGTCGATGAGGTCGGTGCCGACGCTCTGATAGGGGTGGAACCCGGCCGCAACCGGTGCTGCGCTCGCGCCGAGGTTGGTGATCGTGGTGCCGGTCGTCAGACCGCCCTCGTCGAGGACGTAGTCGTTGCGGACCTGCAATGGCCAGGGATAGCCCGGCTGCGGGTAGGAGATGCAGTCCAGCGACAGCGCCGTCGCGGTCTGCTCGACCACCCGCCAGGGAAGCCACCGCACGAGTCCGTGGATCGCGTTGTGCTGCTCCGGTTCGGTGATCGCGAGCTGCATCGCCTCGCCCTGCCACGTCCAGGCGCCGTCCTTCACCCGGTTGGGCCACGGCACGAGCGTCTGCGCCCGGGCGCCGTCGGCCATCGCGTCCACCGCATAGCCGTCGAGCACCGCCGCACCGCCGACGTCGTAGGTGCGCAGCCCGCCGCCGACGGAGGCCACGACGGCGCGCTGCTCACCCAGGCTGATCTCGTGCTGGTCGCCGCTCGGCGGCACCGGAGTGAAGGTCACCTGCCCATCGTGCTCCGCCGGGCGACGGCCTACACGTCAGGGCCTGCCGTTCTCAGCCGGAGGCGCTGCCCGACACGAGGAGCCCGCCGGCCATGCCCTGGCTCTTGTGGTATTCGCAGAAGAACGAGAGCACACCACTCTGCGGGAAGGTGGCCGTCACCGTCACGTCGCCACCGCTCGACAGATCCTTGTTGATGTTTTGCGCGTCGATCGTGAAGTTGTGCTCGGTCGACGAGTCGTTGGCGACGTGGATGGTCACTTTCTCGCCCGGCTTTCCCTTCAGCACGCTCGGCGAGAAGTAGTAGTTGTCGGCTTCCAGCTCGACCGTGCCGCCGGCGCTCACATCCTTCGTGCCATGGATGTTCGCGGCAATACCCGCGATCTTGTTCGAGCCGGAGCCACCGCCACCGCCGCTCGAGCTACCGCCGCACGCGGTGGCGAGCACCCCGATGAGCATGGCCAGGACGACGGGCTTCGTACGCAGCATGGGATCTCCCTTTGTCGCGGTTCCCCCACGTCACACGGTGGAAAGCCCGGCCCAGTTCATTGACGAGCCCAGTTCAGTGACGAGACTCAGTTCATTGACGGATCCAGCGGGCAGACGGCCACCGCCGACAGTGGCCAACCCTGGCGGCGCAGCACCGTGGACCACAACGTCTCGGGGTCGGCCGTGAAGGCGTCGAGCGGCAGCCAGTCGACGACGTACCAGGCGCCTTCCTCGATCTCCGCCTCGAGCTGGCCGGCCGCCCACCCCGCATATCCGGCGAACACCCGCATCGCGCGCAACGACGATGCCAGCAGCTCGGGGTCGTGGTCGAGGTTCACCGTCACGAGCGGAGGGACGACGTAGACCCACCCGTCGGCCGACGCGCCCGGCGCAGCCATGCCCAGAGCGATCGCCGTGGTCGGGCTGACCGGACCTCCATCGAAGAGCAGCTCCGGCGGGGCCACCAGGTCCGTGACCGCCGGTACGACGGCGTCCATGGGCAGCTCGGCCGGTCGGTTGATGACCACACCGACGGCGCCGTTCTCGCTGTCGTGCTCGAGCATCGCGATGACCGTCCGCGCGAAGGTCGGCTCGCGCAACATCGGGGTAGCGACGAGCAGCTGCCCCTTGAGGTTGTCCGCCGGCACCCCACCATCTTCGCCTGCCACCGGCGCCACGGCGTGGCGGCTCGGTGTCGGCCCGCCAGCGTGGCATCGTCACACCAACCTCACTGGCCCCACCACTCCCAGCCGGAGGGCGCGTGCACAGGTCAGCGGCGGCGCGGCGACGCGACACGGCGTTCGCGTGTTGCCTCGCGCTCGTGCTGGGTTTCGGCGTTCTCGGCGTTCTGCTACTCAACACCTCGATGCAGCAGCAGGCCGATCGGTTGGCGCTGCAACGTCAGCAGGTGGCAGCCCTACAGGCGCAGGCACAGGTCATCCGGCTCGATCTGGATCTCACCTCGGACCCGAACACCCTGGCTGCGCAGGCGCGGCGGTTGCACCTCCGGCCAACTCTCACCGTCAAATATGTGCGGACGAAAGGCCTCAGCGAACGGCGACGGGGAGCCGCGCGAGGCCCCGCAGGTTGATGCGCCCGTTCCACTCCGGCTCGCCGCTCAAGGCGACATCGGGAAAGCGACGGATGAGGCGAGTGATCGCAGCGCGTCCCTCGAGCCGGGCCAGGGCCGCCCCGAGGCAGTGGTGCACGCCGGCGCCGAACGAGATCTGCTGCCGGGCGTTGTCGCGGTCGACCCGCAGCTGATCGGCGTCCGGGCCAAACTGTGCCTCGTCGTGGTTGGCCGAGGCCAGGCTCGCGATGACGAACGAGCCGGCCGGGATGACGACGTCACCAACCGGATAGTCCTCCAGCGTGACGCGCCGGCTCATCTGCACCGGGCTGTCGAACCGCAACAGCTCTTCGACCGCCATCTCGTCGAGGTCGGGACGGTCCCGCCACAGCGCCAGCTGCTCAGGCGCACGCAGCAGTGCCAACGTGCCGTTGCCGATCAGGTTGACGGTGGTCTCGTGGCCG
>JAVEEE010000455.1 GCA_030840615.1 Frankiaceae bacterium
GAGACCACCGCGCGGCTGCGCGGCCTGACCCGGCGGGACGCGGCGCGCGCCGCCACTGCGCTGCTGGACGAGCTCGACCTCGGCGCGCTGCGTGCCCGGCCACTGGTGCGACTGAGCGGCGGTCAGCGCCGGCTTGCCTGCTTCGCGGCCGCGCTCGCGGCGGACCGGCCGGTGCTGATCCTCGACGAGCCGACGACCGGACTCGACCCGGTCGCGCGCCGGTCGGTCTGGGCAGCGGTGGCCCGGCGCCGTGGCGAGCAGGGCACGACCGTCGTCCTCGTCACCCACAACGTCCTCGAGGCGGAGACCGTGCTCGACCGGGTGGCAATCCTCGACCGAGGGCGCGTCATCGCATGCGACACCCCGGGTCGGCTGAAGGCGGCGGTCAGCGACGACGTCCGCCTCGACCTCGTCTGGCGGCACGATCCACCCGCCGGTGACCCGGTGGTCGACGACCTCGCCCGCCGTGCGCGGGTCGACGGGCGCCGGTGGAGCATCCGGCTGGATGCTGGGGCGGCGCGTGAGGCGCTGGGCCGGCTGACCGCCGGAGCGGCCTTCACGGCACTCGATGACTTCACATTGTCGACGCCGAGCCTCGAAGACGTCTACCTCGCCCTGGGCGGTCGCGACGACGACCTGGAACGAGGATGACCGAGGTCCGCTCCCAGTTGGCCCCGCCTGCGGCGGCGGGTCGGCGTACGACGTTGGCTGCAGCCACCGCGGCGGTCTACGCGGGACAGCTCGCCCGGGCGCGCGTCGGGCGGGGTCCCTTGCTCTTCGTCGCCACCCTGCAGTCGCTCGGCATCCTGCTGCTGCTTCGCGGGGTGACGCGTGGCGACAACGAGGCAACAGCGAGCGCCATCGTGGCCGGCTCGACGGTGCTCGTGGTCGCGTTCGTCGCGCTCAACCTGCTGGCACAGCGGTTCGGTGCGCTCAAGGCCGCGTCGGCTCTTGACTACTACGCCGCGCTGCCGATCCCCGCCGCTGCCGTGGTGCTCGGTACGGCGGCGTCCTACGCGACGTTCACGCTGCCCGGCGCGCTCGTCACCGCAGTGGTCGGGGCGCTGCTCTACGGCCTGCCGTTGGGCCAGCTGTGGCTCGCGCTCCCGACGGTGATCGCCGCCGCCGTCGCCCTCAGCGGCGTCGGTGCCGCTCTCGGTCTGGCGATGCCACGGCTCGAGCTGGCGACCGTCGCGGGCCAGCTCGCCATGACCGTCGTCCTCTTTCTCGGTGTCATCCCACCCGGCAATCTTCCGGCGGTGCTGAGGGCGGTTCGTGACGTCGTACCGTCCACCTTCGCCGTCGACGCGCTGGCCGCGGCGCTGCGGGGGGCGTCGACGCCGTCCGGTGTCGTCTGGCGCCTCGCCGCGAGCCTCGGTTACGGCGTCCTCGCACTCGCTGTCGCCGGTCGGCTGTTCCGGCGTGCGGTGGCGCGCTGAACGTTCCCTGGCACAATCGGGAAGTGAGCACGGATCCCTGGCAGGTGCCCGAGTGGCAGCTGCCGGCCGGGCGCTCGGCCTACCCGCCGCCGTTCCTGGAGCCGTTGCTGCGTTGGCCCACGGACGCGCTCGACTTCGTGGGCACCACCGTCCTGATGATGCTGTCGGGTCCGGTTGTCGGCCTGCTGTGGTTCCACGTCGCGCCCAAGCTGTCGATCCCGAAGGTCGTCGCCGGGTCCGAGGCTCCCTTCCGCGCCCAGATCGGCGCGGATGCGTGGTTCCTGCTGCTGGCGGTGCTCGCCGGCGTGGTGTGTGCCGCTGTCGTCGTGGCCTTGCGGCGGACCGGACCCGGCACGGTCGCCGGCCTGGCCGTGGGTGGAGCGGGCGCAGCGGTGGTCGCCGATCGCGTCGGCTACCTCGCGCAACACGGCGCGACGCTGCACATGTTGCGGGCACTCGGCATCGATCCGGCCGGAGTGTCACTCGACGCCGTCGACTTCCGGGTCCGCGCGCTCGGCGTGCTCGTCGCGTGGCCGCTGGCCGCGGTCGTTGCTCACGCGTTGGCTCTCGCGGTCAAGGCGCGCCGCTCCGGAACCTGAGTTCACTACCCTGACGACGTGCTCACCCGCATCGACCTGCGCGGCGGCCGGGCCGCGGGTAGCGAACTGTTGCCCCGGGCGCGGCTCGACGTCGACGCCGCGCTGGCCCTCGTGCGGCCGTTGTGCGACGCCGTGCGCGAGCGCGGTGCCGATGCCGTCCGTGAGCTGACCGCCCGGTTCGACGGTGTGCAGCTCGGTGAGCTGCGCGTGCCGGTCGGGGCCGGCGCCGCCGCGCTCGACGGGCTCGATCCGGCGGTGCGGGCCGCACTCGAGGAGGCCATCGAGCGGGCCCGCCGGGTGCACGAGGCGCAACGACCGCAGGACGTGACGGTCGAGGTTGCGGCCGGCGCGACGGTGACCGAGCGCTACGTGCCGGTCGACCGGGTCGGGCTCTACGTGCCGGGCGGGCTCATCGCCTACCCCTCCAGTGTCGTCATGAACGTCGTGCCCGCGCAGGTCGCGGGAGTGCGCTCGATCGCGGTGGCCTCACCGCCCAAGCCGGAGTTCGGCGGCCTGCCCAACCCGGCCGTGCTCGCGGCGTGTGCCCTGCTCGGGGTCGACGAGGTCTACGCCGTGGGCGGAGCACAGGCGGTCGCGATGTTCGCCTACGGCGTCGAGGGTGTGCCGCGGGTCGATCTCGTCACCGGCCCCGGCAACGTCTACGTCGCCGCGGCGAAGCGGCTGTTGCGCGGCGTCGTCGGCATCGACGCCGAAGCCGGCCCGACCGAGATCGCCATCCTCGCCGACGACAGCGCCGATGCCGACTACATCGCCGCCGACCTCGTCGCGCAGGCGGAGCACGACGAGCTGGCAGCTTGTCTGTTGGTGACCGACGACGCGGCGCTCGCGGACGCGGTCGACGTCGCGCTGCTCACACGGGTGGCAACCGCACGACACGCGGCGCGGGTGGAGAAGGCACTTGCCGATCAGTCCGCCGTGGTGCTCGTCGACGACGTCGACCGCGGCCTCGAGGTCGTCGACGCGTGGGCGGCCGAGCACCTCGAGATCGTCACGCGCGATGCGGGCGCGGTGGCAGCGCGGGTACGCAACGCCGGCGCCATCTTCGTCGGGCCGTTCGCGCCGGTGTCGCTCGGTGACTATCTCGCCGGGTCCAACCACGTCCTTCCGACGGGCGGCACGGCGCGGCACACCGGTGGCTTGTCGGTGCTGTCGTTCCTGCGCGGCATCCACGTCGTCGACTACACGCGGGAAGCGCTGGTTGCGGTTGCCGAACACATCACGTCGCTAGGTGGCGCCGAAGATCTCGCCGCACACGTCGAGGCAGTGCAGACGCGGGTGCGTGGATCGTGACGGGCCTCGACGACCTTCCACTGCGTGACGACCTGCGGGGACTCTCGCCGTACGGCGCTCCGCAGCTCGACGTTCCCGTACGTCTCAACACCAACGAGAACCCGTGGCCGCCACCGCCGGCGCTCGTCGACGACCTACGCGACGCCGTCACGAACGCAGCCGTGACGCTGAACCGCTATCCGGACCGAGAAGCCGGTGAGCTGCGGGCCGGCCTCGCCGCTTATCTCGGACACGGTCTCGACGCCGATCGTGTGTGGGCGGCCAACGGGTCCAACGAGGTGCTGCAGCAGATCCTGCAAGCCTTCGGCGGCCCGGGTCGCACGGCGCTCGGGTTCGAGCCGTCTTACTCGATGCACCGGTTGATCGCACTCGCGACCGGCACCCGGTGGCTGGCGGCATCCAGAGCCGAGGACTTCACCTTGGCTGCCGACGACGCGGCGGCTGCGGTTCTCGCTCACCGGCCGGACGTCGTCTTTCTGTGCTCACCGAACAACCCGACGGCCAGCGCGCTCGCACCGGAGGTCGTGACCGCGGTGCTCGAGACCGCGCCGGGCATCGTGGTGGTGGACGAGGCCTATGCGGAGTTCTCGCACCGGCCGTCATTGTTGCCTTTGCTCGACGGGCACCCGCGGCTCATCGTCACCCGCACGATGTCCAAAGCGTTCGCGTTTGCCGGTGCGCGGGTCGGCTACCTGGCGGCGTCGCCGGCAGTCGTGGACGCGTTGCGGCTGGTGCGGTTGCCCTACCACCTGTCGGCGCTGACGCAGGCCGCCGCCCTCGCGGCCCTGCGGCACGCGGACCAGACGCTGGCGAGCGTCGAACGGGTGAAGGCGGAACGGGACCGCATCGTCGTCGCCTTGCGCCAACGCCAGCTGCGCGTCGTCGACTCAGATGCCAACTTCGTGCTGTTCGGTCAGTTCGACGACCAGGCGAAGGTCTGGCAGGCGCTGCTCGACCGCGGCGTGCTCGTGCGCGACGTCGGGTTGACGGGCTGGCTGCGGGTGACGGCGGGCCTGCCGGCAGAGACGGACAGCTTCTTGACCGCGATGGACGAGGTGCTCGCATCATGAGTCGTAACGCACGCGTGGAACGGTCGACCAAGGAGTCGCAGGTCGAGGTCTCGCTCGACCTCGACGGCTCCGGCAGCACCGACATCGCGACCGGCGTCCCGTTCTTCGACCACATGCT
>JAVEEE010000462.1 GCA_030840615.1 Frankiaceae bacterium
CACCTGGAACCTCGTGTTCTCCGGCAGCTGCAGCACGCGATCCACGATCTGCTGCGGCGTCTGCCGGCTGATCGGCGACCCACACACGGGGCAGTGCGGAGTGCCGATGCGCGCCCAGAGCAGCCGCAGGTAGTCCCACACCTCGGTGACCGTGCCGACGGTCGACCGGGGGTTGCGGGAGGTCGACTTCTGGTCGATCGAGACGGCCGGCGAGAGACCCTCGATGAAGTCGACGTCGGGCTTGTCCATCTGGCCCAGGAACTGGCGGGCGTAGGCCGACAGCGACTCGACGTAACGGCGCTGGCCCTCCGCGAAGATCGTGTCGAATGCCAGGCTGGACTTGCCCGAGCCGGACAGCCCGGTGAAGACGATCAGGGCGTCTCGGGGCAGGTCGAGGCTGACGTCGCGCAGGTTGTGCTCGCGCGCGCCACGGACGATCAGACGGTCAGCCACGTGCTCTCAAGCGCTCAGGGGGAAGGTCCAGAAGCCGTGCGTCCAGGCTACCTGCGGCCTCCGACAGTTTCCGTCGCCCGGACAGGACCTCCGGCCTCCTCCGGCGAATCTGTCCGGCATG
Source organism: Frankiaceae bacterium (assembly GCA_030840615.1). GTDB lineage: Bacteria > Actinomycetota > Actinomycetes > JAFAQI01 > JAFAQI01 > JAFAQI01. Next base: position 575 of record JAVEEE010000462.1, read on the forward strand.
GGCCAGGACGACGACCTAGGGCTGTCCCGCCGGCAGCTGCTCGCCGGGGCATCCGGGGTCGCGGCGCTCACCGCGTTGGGTTTGCCGCGGCGGGCAGCGGCGACGGCGGCCGCCGGGTCCGACCTCGGTGCGATCGAGCACGTCGTCTTCCTGATGATGGAGAACCGCTCCTACGACCACTACTTCGGCACCTATCCGCGCGGCCGCGGGTTCGACGACCACCCGCCGCACCGGTTGGGGTCCTTTGCCCAGGCCTATCCGAAGGGCGGTCAGCTCGACCCGCCCGACGTGCTGCTGCCGTTTCGCCTGACCCGCCCGGCCGACGAGTGCACCAAGGACCTGACCCACAACTGGGGGCCGATGCACCAGTGCTGGAACCACGGGCGGATGGACTCGTTCGTCCGGGTGCACACCTCTGCCGCGCACGAGGGGAACCCGACCGGTGCGCTGACGATGGGCTACTACACCCGAGAGGAGCTCGGCTTCTACTACTCGCTGGCCGACCACTTCACCCTGGCCGACGGCTACTTCTGTTCGATCCTCGGACCGACCCATCCCAACCGCGTCATGTCGGTGAGTGGCACCATCGACCCGGCCGGGCAGCACGGTGGGCCGATCACCGACACCGACCCGGACCCGCGCGTTCGCTGGACGTGCGACTGGCCGACGGTCCAGGAGCTGCTCGAGGACAAGGGGGTGAGCTGGAAGGTCTACCACCCGTCCAACGCCGACCTGGCGACACTAGGCGCCGACGCCACGAAGTTCGCTGACCTGGCGGCGTACCCGATCTGGAACCCGGCCCTCTACGACCCGACTGCCAACCCGACCGTCATGCTGTCGACCGACAACGTGCTGCCCTACTTCAAGGCGTTCGAGAACCCGTCGACGAGTCTCTACCGGAAGGCGTTCCTTCCGACGTTTCCCGCCGACTTCATCAACGACGTCAAGGCGGGGTCACTGCCGCGCGTGTCTTGGCTGATCCCGCCACTGAGCTTCGACGAGCACGCCAGCGCGTCACCGGACCACGGGATGTGGTTCACGTCAGCCGTGCTCGAGGCATTGGCGGACAACCCGAAGGTCTGGTCGAAGACCGTGCTGTTCCTGATGTACGACGAGAACGACGGCATGTTCGACCATGTCCCACCGCCGACCCCGCCGAAGGGGACGCCGGGCGAATGGCTCACCGCGCCGTCTATCAGCAACACCACCTCCGGCATCCGCGGGCCGCTCGGCCTCGGTGTGCGCGTGCCGCTACTGGTGATCTCGCCTTTCAGTCGCGGCGGACACATCGCGTCCGAGACCTTCGACCACACCTCACAGCTGAAGTTCCTCGAAGAGCGCTTCGACATCCGGATACCCGACATCAGCGCATGGCGCCGCAGAACCGTGGGTGACCTGACCTCGACACTGTTCCGCAGCCGGCCCAACGCGTCGATGCCGGCGCTGCATCCGGCGCCGGCGCTCGGAGCGCCGACGTTCACCGGGCCGTGCGCCGAGCAAAACCAGGAAACCGAGTTCGTCGGCGGCTCGGATCCCACTCTCCCCCGCAAGCAACGCATGCCGACCCAGGACGGCCGGACGGTGTCCCCCCGACGCTTCAAGGACGTCTGACGCGGAACTGCATAGGGTTGGTGCATGCCTGACACCTATACCGGCGAGGTCGCTGTCGGCGGTCCGCCCGAAACCCGTGACACCGGTCCGCTGACGATCACGAAGATCGCCGTGGGCCCGATGAACAACAACGCCTACTTCCTGCGGTGTTCGACGAGCGGCGAGGTGTTGCTCATCGACGCGGCGAACGAACCGGACCGCCTGCTCGCCGTGCTCGGTGACGACAAGCTCGACAAGGTCGTGACGACCCATCAGCACTTCGACCACTGGCAAGGGCTGCCCGAGATCTTCGCGGCGACCGGTGCCCCGGTGATCGCCCATTCTGCGGACGCCGATGCGCTGCCGGTGGACGTCGCAGAAAGAGTCGAGGACGGCGACATCGTCTCTGTCGGCGACTGCTCACTGTCGGTGATCCACCTCGTCGGCCACACGCCCGGATCGATCGCCCTGCTCTACCAGGGTCCGGACCGTCCGCACCTGTTCACCGGCGACTGCCTCTTCCCCGGCGGAGTCGGCAACACGGAGAAGGACGCCGACCGGTTCGCTTCGCTGATCGAGGACGTGTCGACGAAGGTGTTCGACCGCCTGCCGGACCAGACCTGGGTCTACCCGGGCCACGGTGGAGACACGACGCTCGGCGCCGAGCGACCACACCTGCAGGAATGGCGCGACCGCGGCTGGTGACCGCAACATTCGTTGCTGACGCATTGTCCTGGAGACACGCCTGTAACAAATGCTGCGCATAGTCCACAGCACATGGTTCTGAGCACATGGTTCAGAGCAGCGTGCTGGCTGGGCGATCGGGCGATGGGGGTCGGGGTGCTCGACGAGATTCTCGCCGCCGCAACGGATCTTCCGGAGCTTTCCGTTGCTGATGGTGTTGATGTCATCGTCGAAGGTGAGCTGCAGGACAGGTTGCTCGTCCTCGTCTCCGGAACTGTCGTGGTCAGCCGCGACGACACCCGCGTGTCCACGATCGACCAGCCTGGTGCGCTGTTCGGCGAGCTCGCGGTGCTCCTGCGGGCGCCGCCGACGGCCACCGTCCGTACGGTCGGTGCCTGCACGTTTCGGGTCTGCGACGACCCGTGGGACTTCCTGCGGGTGCGTCCCGGGGTCGCGCTTGCGGTCGCCACGATGTTGGCTCGTCGGCTGGATGCCCTGACCCGATACCTCGTCGACATCCGGGGGCAGTACTCGGACCGTGACGACCACCTGGGCATCGTCGACGTCGTTCTCGAGTCACTCTCCCACCATCAGGGCGCTGCACCCGATCCGGGCTCGGATCGGGAACGCGAAGCGCCGTACTGATGGTCGAGCCGCGATGAGACTGCTGCTCGTGTCGGACCTGCACTACCGGTTGCGGCAGTTCGACTGGCTGATGGCCGCGGCCCGCAACGCCGAACTCGGGGTGGACGTGGTCGTCATCGCGGGTGACCTCCTCGACATCCGGTCAGCCGTTCCGGTGGACACTCAGGCGGTCGCGGTGTCCGAGCAGCTGCGCTCATTAGGGGCTCGGATCACGGTGCTGGCGGCGTCCGGCAACCACGATCTCGATGCTCGTGACGCCGAAGGTGAGAAGACCGCCCACTGGCTCGGCCGCGTGGGCGCGCAGGGCGTGCACGTCGACGGCGCGTCGCTCATGGTTCAGGACACGCTGTTCACCGTGTGCCCATGGTGGGACGGGCCGCTCGGGCAGGCCAGCCTCCGGGCACGACTCGCAGCCGATGCGGCGCGACCCAAGCAGCGGTGGGCGTGGGTCTACCACTCCCCGCCGACCGGGTCGCCACTGTCCTGGGACGGTCGCCGCGACTTCGGCGACGATGCCCTGGCCGAGTGGATTCCCGAGTTCGGACCCGACGTCGTCCTGTCGGGTCACATCCACCAGGCTCCGTTCGTGACCGGTGGTGGCTGGTGCCAGCGGATCGGCTCGAGCTGGCTGTTCAACCCCGGCCAGCAGCCGGGCGACATACCGGCGTTCATCCTCGTCGACCTCGGGACGAGCAGCGCGGTGTGGACGTCGGCGACGGATCGCCAGCAGGCAGACATGCACGTGTCGGTGTGAGTGGTCTACCAGTGAACACCGGGGAGCAGCCGAACAAGTGCCTGCGCCCCACGGTTGAGCGACACCTGGTCGTCGCCGCCCGCGGCCTTCGAGTCCGGGAACACGCGATAAGCCACGTGCAACAGCGCATCGACCATCTTCGGCGCGAGTGCGTAGGACACGACGCCGAACGTGCCCAGCCGGGTGCCGAGATGCTTCGGTCGCTCGACAAGCGCCTCGACAACCATGGCGGCCGCGTCGTCCGGTGTCAGCGTCGGAAAGGCGTCGTAGATGCGCGTCGGCCGGATCATCGGGGTGCGCACCAACGGCATGTGGATCGTCGTGTAGGTGACGCCGTCACCATAGGTCTCCGAACCCACCACGCGGCTGAATGCGTCGAGTGCAGCCTTTGACGCGACGTAGGCCGAGAACCGTGGTGGCGCCGTCTGCACCCCGATCGATGACACGTTGACGATGTGTCCGTAGCGGCGTTCCGTCATGTGCGGCAGCAATGCCAGGATCATCCGTACGGCGGCGAAGTAGTTGAGCG
>JAVEEE010000493.1 GCA_030840615.1 Frankiaceae bacterium
GCCCGCCGGTCGGCTGCCCAACCGGAGATGTCCTGACCGTCCAGGACGACGAAGCCGGACCTGGTCGCAACGAATCCTGAGATGGCGTCGAACAGGGTCGTCTTGCCGGCGCCGTTCGGTCCGATCAGGCCGAGCACCTCGCCCCGATGCAGGCTGAGCGCCGCGTTGTCGACCGCACGCAGCCCGCCGTACTCGACGGTCACGTCGGCGAGCTCCAGGACCGCCGGCTGGGCGAGCAGCTCAGCACGGCGCGCCGTTTCCGCCGTCCGCGTGCCGCGGGCGGGACGCGTCTTGGCGGGCGTGGTGTCACCGGTGTTCGCCCGGGCTGCGCCTTCGAGGAAGACCGCGCGGAGGATGTCGGTGCGGTTCAGCAGCTCGCTGGTCGGGCCGGTGAACCGGACCTCACCCTTCTCCATGAACACGGCGCGTTCGGCAAGTGTGAGAGCGACGTTGACCGATTGCTCGACGACGATGATCGTGGTGCCCTGCGCATGGATGGCACGGACGATGTCGACGAGCTGGGCCACGATGGTCGGCGCCAGCCCGAGGGACAGCTCGTCGATCATGAGCAGGCGTGGCTTGGCGATGAAGGCCATCGCGAGGCCGAGCATCTGCTGCTCTCCACCCGAGAGGTTTCCGGCGAGGACGCCACCGCGGGTGCGCAACACCGGGAAGTACTCGAGCACCTGTGCGGTGGCGGCCTCGATGTGGCTCGCGTCGCGCCGGTTGGTCCAGCCGGCGAGCCGGAGGGATTCGTCGACGGTAAGGGTCGGAAAGATGCTGCGGCCACCGGGCATCTGCACGATCCCAGCCTCGAACTTGGCCTTGGCGTCCAGGTGAGTGATGTCCTGGCCGTCGAAGACGATCGATCCGGCCGACGGCGGCTGGAGGCCGGAGATGGCCTTGAGCAGGGTGGACTTGCCCGCGCCGTTCGTGCCCAGCAGCGCGACGATCTCTCCCTCCTCGACCTCGAAGTCGACTGCGAACAGCACCTGGACCGAGTCGTAGGCGACGTCGATGCCGCTGCAGGTCAGCAGGGCCGCGGTGCCTGTGTCGGCGCGGCGCTGCCGCAGTCTCGCCAGTGCCGCGAGGGATCGCAGCGCCGACGCGGCGTCGTCGGCGACGAACCGGGCGGTCACCACGAGGATCCCGCCGGCGATCAGCCAGTACGGACCGAGAGCGGCCAGGCCGACGCGGATGCCATGACTGTCCGACAGGCCGGCCACGGGCACGATGAGATATAGAACGACGACTCCACCGACGGCGAAGAGCATGCCCATCCCGAAGGCGAGCGTCCGCACCCGGGCCGGCGCGACCAGCGACTGCACCGTGGTGAACGGCGGGATGTACATGCCCGCGATGAAGAAGGCCAGCATGATCAGGCCGATCGAGATCGGCTCGCTGCGCACCTCCGCCATGGCGACGATGAGCACGCCGACGGCCATCGTGAAGTAGCCGCACCACTTGAGTGGCTCTCCGACGTCACGCTGCACCCACTTGCGGGTCAGCGGGCCGGCCGTCAAGGTGCCGATCAGGTAGGCAGCGCTGGATACCGACGTGAGAACGCCGCGGCCGAACTCGCCGATGTGAAACACCCGCTCGTAGAAAAGCGGGATGGTGAACGCGAGTGGCAGCAGGCCCGCGCCGATGAACGCGAACGCCAGGTATTGCCGCCGCAGCGTCGGCACGGACCACAGGGTGCGAGCAGCTTCGCCGAACTTCGGCGGCTGCTGCCCCGCGACATCCGCGGCAGCCGCAGGATCATCGGCCTCGCCGCGAAGCGGCTCCCGCAGCCGCATGCACAGCAGCGCGGTCAGGACGATGGGCACGATGAAGATGAAGAACGGCGCCCGCCAGCCGAAAGCAGAGGCCAGCCCGCCGGCCACGACGCCGCCCGCGATGGCGCCGATGCTCGGCGTCGACAGGTAGACGGCGTAGACACTCGATCGCGACTCCGGCGTGTAGTAGTCGGTCAGCAACGACGGCTGGAACGTGGTGTTGGAAAGGTTGCCGAGACCGTTGCCGACCCGCATCAGCAGCAGCAGCCACACCGTCCCGACCACACCGGTGGCGAAGGAGAAGACGCCGGCCGCGACTCCGGAGATGACCGCGAGGTTCCGTCGCGGTGCGCGGTCGCCGAGGTGACCCGCCGGGATGGCCAGGAGCAGCACGATCGACAGGTTGAGCAGGACGACGGTCGCGAAAGCCTGGTCGCTGAGGTGAAACGCGTGCTTGATGTTCGGCGCGAGGACGTTGAACGCCGAGGTGTCGAACTCGTCGAAGAAGTAGAGCGCGGACAGAAGCACCAGCGGTAGCGCCGGAGCGCCTCCGGTCGCGCCGGTCAGCCGGCTGCGCAACGAGCCCATGGCGGACCTCATGCCAGGACCGCCTTGAGGGAGACATCGTCCTCGGTCGGGCCTGCGGCGGCGGGGGCGTGCTGGAGGATGTCCTCGGCATCGTGCCCGGCGCTGGATCCGTCGTCAGTGTCGTGCCCGGAGTCGCGCACCTGCCCGGCCCGGGCCTCCGCAAGTGTCGCCGTCCGCCGATCCGCAACCAGGCTGGGCACCGTGATGGCGCGTCGACGAGCGATGGAACGCAACAGACCGTCGCGGGCGGCATAGAAGCCCTGGGCCACGCCGCCGGGCGCGATCATCAGCAGGATCAGGACGCCCAGCCCGCTGGCCAAGGTCTGGACTCGAGGACCGAAGCCGCCGTAGCGAAGCACCCCGAGATAGGCGGCTCCGAGCATCGCGCCGGGCAACGAGGTGACTCCCCCGATGACGACGATGGTCATCAGCAGGATGCTGACCGTCGGGTCGAACGACGCCTGGTCCAAGGCACCTTGGTGGTAGACGAACAGGGCTCCTGCGAGCGCCGCCCAGAAGCCGGAGATGGCGAAAGCTGCGATGCGGGTGCGAGCGACGTTGATCCCGTAGCTCTGGGCACCCCGGGTGTTGTCGCGCACCGCGATGATCGCGCGACCCGCACGAGTCCGTCGTAATGCTGCAGCGGACAGCAGCGCCGCGAGAAGGAAACCGGCGGTGACGTAGTAGAAGGCGAGCGGGCCGGCCAGCGAGAAGCGCCCGTACAGCAGCGGCCGGTCAACGGTGTGGAGCGTGTCCGGGAGGAACGACGCGAAGTAGCGCGGGGACAGCAGGAAGACGTTGACCGAGATGGCGAATGCCAGCGTGGTCGCGGCCAGGAACGGCCCCTGGATCCGAAGCGCCGGCAGGCCGATGACGAGAGAGGCAGCCGACCCGGCGAGGCCCGCGACCAGCAGGGTCAGGAAGAAGTCGGCATGCAGATGGGCGCCGAACCAGCCGGCGAAGAACGCACCGACCGCCGCCAGCCCCCAGTGGCCGAGGCTGATCTGGCCGGACCATCCGGTCAGGATGACGAGCGAGACACAGACGATCGCGTAGATGAGGATGACGGACGCAAGCGCCTGCTTGCCGACGTCGAGACGAAGCGGCACCAGCACCAGAAGCGCGATCGCGACCAGCAGGAAGGCAGCCTTGCCCCACACGACCTCGGGGAGGCGTCGCAGCTCCGGTGCCAGCGGCCGGAACTCCGTCGCCTCCCGGTAGCTGGTGAGGCCGGCGTCCTCGCCCCGGCTGAGCTTGCGTCGTTGCGCGAGCAGGACGACGAGAAGCACCGGAACGGTGATCGCGCCCGGCAGGAACGGGTCGTTGTAGACGAAGTAGACGGATTGGGTGAGGATGCCGATCCCGATGCCGCCGAGGAGTGCCCGCGGGAAGCTCTCCATGCGCGCGAAGATCGCGGCGGCGAGTCCGTAGATGAGTGCCGTCGGCCCGATGTCCACGCCGATGTTGACCCCGGTGACGGCGGTCTGGAGGAACATCGCGAGTGCGGACAGCACCGCCGCGATGATCCACACGACCGTGGACAGCCGACGTACCGGCACTCCGAGCAGCCGGGCGCGGTCAGCGTTCTCCGCCGAGCCCCGGATGGCCAGTCCGAGGCTGCTGCGCCGGAAGAACAGGGTGAGCCCGGCGACGGCGATGGCCGTGACGACAGCGATCGCAAGGACGTCCCCGCTGAACCGGACGCCGCTGATGCTGAAGTGGAAGGCGGAGAAGGGGGTCGTGGGCGGGGCAGAGTCCATCGTGCGCCCACCGAGGCCACCCACGGACACGCCGAACCACGACGGAACGATCAGCTGCAGGAGCGCCAGCAGCAGGCTGAGCCCGACCGTGGCGATCATCAACACCAGCCGGGGGGCTCGCGCGAACCGGCGGACCACGGCCAGCTCGACAACGGCGCCGACGATCGCTGCCGCGATGATCGTGACCCCGATCGCGACGACGTAGGGAACATGCTCGAGCTTCATCAGCATGATGCCGAGCAGGGCGGGGGCAGCGCCGATCTCGCCTTGCGCGAAGTTGATGACGCGGTTCGCGCGGTAGACCAGCATCAGACCGATGGCCAGCAACGCGTAGGAGAGCCCGATGAACGCCGACAGGACCAGGATGCCGAGCGGCGGCGTCCGACCTTGAAGCATCAGCTCGAACCCGAGCACGCACGCGCCCGCGGCGAGACCCTGCTTCACCAGGTCGGGAGTCCGCCGGAGGACCTCGTCGGCCCGGCCCATCAGGCGGCGCACACGCCGTTCGGGTAGACGCGCATGGTGCGGTCGATCTGACCGTGCTGGAACCGGCGATCTCCCAGCACGGAGACGTAGGTGCCGGGTTGCCCGTTCTTGGGCGACTTGCGGGTCGGGCAGTACCAGACCTCACGGATGTCCCGCTGGCCGAGGTAGGCGTCTCCGCGGACGCCGTACTTGATGGCACCGTTCTCGGGATGCCCGGGCATGAGGGGAAGGTTGAACATCCCCGTTTGGATCGACGCGATCGTCGGTGACGGACCCGCGGACTGGAGCATGTCGCCGGCCATCCAGAAATAGGGCCAGGCGTTCAGGGCCAGCGCCGGCGGCGAGTCCTTCGCCCCCGAGTCCTTGTAGGCCTTGTAGTAGTCCCAGGTCTGCGGTGCCGCCTGGAACTTCCGCAACGACGGCCCGAAGGCGTAGCGCCAGGAGTTCTGGTTCATCAGCTGCCCGAGGAGATCGTCGTCGATCGCGCCGGCACCCGCGAGGACGAGCTCAGGGTGCCAGTTCTCGGCGTCGAGATCGTTGGACAGCGGAATGGCCGCGATCAGGTCCATGTAGAGGTAGACGGTGGTGTAACCGCCGAGCTTGATCTTGGCGGCGATCGTCTGCATGTCCTGCGCCATCGTGTTGAGGTCGGCGGCGAACGGGAACTCGTCGACCTTGCCGCCACCGCAGGCACTGACCTTGTTCATGAAGTCATGTGCGCCAGGGGTGAAGGTGTCAGGGACCGGCACGTCGTGGACGATGGCGATCTTCCGGGTCGGCGTCGTCAAGCCGGTGCCCGACCGGAGCACCTCGGTGCCGGCGTACTTCACCGGCTTGCCGACGAGCTTCTGGCAGAAATACTCCGAGCCGAACTTCGAGACGTTCTCGAGACTCATCTGCCAGTCCCAGAC
>JAVEEE010000499.1 GCA_030840615.1 Frankiaceae bacterium
GTGGCCGGGCCAGCATCGGAGCGAGCGCGCGGCACCGGATGACCAGCTCGACCGACCCTGGGATGGCGATCGAGACGGGCAGAAACATCGACCGGACGCTCGCGACCGTCCGCCCGTCGACCATGACGTCGGCGTAGGGGGTCACTCCGTCCAGCTGAAGGACGAGCTCCTCGTCCGGCGCGGGTGGTGCGACGTCGACGGTTCGGCGCCACCACCAGTCCTGTTCGTCGAGGTCCGCGCGTTCGACGCCGGCCTCTCGCAATACGTCGGCGACCGACGCGGGCGTCCGAGCCGGCAGCCAACCGGTCTCCGGGACGCTGTCGCAGTCGGGGCTGCCGGGCGCGACCGACCAACCGTCCGTCAGGTCGGTGACGACGCAACGGTCGCTGCGGACGCGCCGCCCGCGAGGCGGCGGCGCCTCAACCGGCGAGGCCATCGAGATCGGCGAGAGCCGCCGCCCAGTTCTGGCCTGCTTCCTCGACCAGAGGTCTGGGATCGAAGGCGCGGCGCCGGGCGAATTTGAAGGAGAGCGTCTTGCAGACGCTCGCGACCCGCTGAAGCTTCTGTGTCGTGTCCGCAGCCGCGGCACCCCACAACCACTCCACATACGCGGCCGCCACCGCGGCTGCAGCACCTGCCATCCGCGCCGTCGCGAAGACGTGAGCGGTCATGTGCTCGGCGTCGCCCGCGACGAGTGCCGGTAGGTCGGTTTCGAGCCGGTCGGCGAACCCCGCGAAAGGATCTGCTGCGGGACGACGCGCGAGTGCATCGCGAAGGAGGAGCACAGACTCCTGGCGCAACGACTCGCCGTGGAGCGGCGCGCCCGCGTCGAAGCGCACGAGCTCGGTGTAGGGCGGCAGCGAGGCATCGCCTGGCGGGACGTCCACGCGCAACGCACCGCGGTAGTCGTCGCCTTCCAGCGCGAACATGCCGCCGTTGTGGAAGTAGTTGGCCCGTTCGGCACCGACGTCGATCGCTTCGAGCGCGATGCTCGACTTGACGTGTTCCCGCCCATAGCTCGTGCCGGCCGTGTCGGGCAGATACCAGCTGTCGGACTCGACGATCAGCGTGCGCCCGACGGCCAGCTGCTCGGCGAACTGCTTCGGAAGCGGTCGGTAGGGCTGCATCTCGTGGATCTCGACGCCCAGCAGTCGCCGCACCGCTTCTAGGTCCGGCTTGAAGAACGTGAACTGGTCACCCTCGAAGTCGACGAGGAGGGCGCACGACATGACGGCGAGCGGCTCGCGACCGGAGGCGTGCAAGAGCTCGACGAGAACGTCGACGTAGCAGTTGGTCTCGGGGTAGGCCTGGCTGGGCCGGTGTAGCAGATGCGGGTCGTAGGTGCTCGGGTCGAGCCCGAACAGGCTGACCGGCGCAGTCGCCGCCATGGTCACGACCAGAGGGCGGTGCGGACAGTGGCGGGCCAGTGCGCCGGCTCGAGTCCATGCGTGGCGAGCAGGCCGACGACGATGCGTTCGAGCCCGAAGCCGAGGCACGCGGTGTGAGCCGGTTCGCCGCCGGACAGAGCGATGCCGTGCTGCACGGCGAAGTGGTCGAGGTGGTAGTTGAACGACGCCACCGCGGTCCGGTTCGGTTCCGTGATGTGCGCGAGCAGCTCGAACTTCAGTGCCTGCGCGCGCTGGTTGGCGGCCAGCAGCCGCCCGCTACGGCCGAAGAACGGATCGTTCGCCTCTTCCATCACAACGTCGAGACCCAGGCCGAGCAGCATGTCGTTGGCGCGAGCGCGCCAGTCGTTGCGCCATGCGAGCACTGTGGACGCGGTCCCGATGCGCACGATCTCGCGCTGCCGGAATGACTGCAGGCGGGCCGGATCCTCGGAAGGCTCGTGCCGGAAGACCAGCGCGGCGCCCGCGTCGATCGTCACGCCGTCCACGGGCAGCGGGCCACGCCTGGCCATCGCCGGATAGACCGGATGGCAGGCCGCCGGCACGAGCGCCACGTCGGTCATCCGTTGGTGGACGCCCCAGTCCTCGCCCCGATCGGCCCGGTCGGCCTGCTGGGCGGCGGCCGACTCGTCCCCGTGGAACGACCACACGCTCCCGGTGAGCTGGGGGAACGAACGCAGGTAGCCACTGGCCCCTAGCAGCGACCGCGGCATGACCGGGGGAAAGGACATGCGCTCCGGTCGGTCAACGGCGGCCAGCTTCGTCACCATCGCGTCCACGCGTTGCAAGACCTCGACGAACGCCGCACCCTGACCGACGACACCAGGTACGCCGCTGTCGATCAGCAGACCGTGGGCGAAGAGCTCCGCGCGCAACTTTTCCTGCGACGGGCTCGCGGGAAGCACGTCGACCATCACGCGTCCTTGACGACCAGCAGCAGCGCCGCGTTGCTTTCGTGGAGTCGTTCGTTGGCGACCATCACAGATGCCGACAGCGCGTCCCGCAGGTGCCGGCCGACGCTGAACGGGGAGTCGTTCTTGTAGCCCATGAAGCCGGTGATGCCGAGTGCGGCCAGACAGATCTCGGCAGCTGCTTCGGACGCGCCGATCTTGAGGCTGTTGAAGCGCAGCGCCGCTGCCATCGTCGAGAGCTCCGGGCGGTCGTCCACCGCACTCGCGCGGTCGAAGTAGTCGAGGGCGGCCGCGTTGTCCGTACGCACGCGCGTCAGCTGGCCGGAGACCGCGGACAACCGGCGGCCCCCACTGCCCGGTGACCCGCTCTTTGACGCCGCCGCGCGCACGAACGCGCGCGCGCGATCGAACGCCTCGGCCGCGATGCCGCCCCACAGGTGCGCCCACAACAGGTGTGAGACCGGGACCATCGACTCGGCCGACACCCGCGCGAACGGCACCGGGAGCACCTGCTCGGGAGCAAACGCGGCGCTCGCGACGAACCCGGGAGAGCAGGTGCCGCGCATGCCGAGTGGATCCCAGCTTCCCGTGGGCGTGAGCGTCGTCTGGTCCTTGGTGGTGAGCACGATGACCTGATCGTTCGGCTCGGCGTCCGGCCCGCGGCGCAACGTGGTGAACAAGTCGTCGGCGTGGGCGCCGTAGCTCACGGTCGGTGCCTGCTTCTCGAACCGGCAACCGCCCGCGCCGTCCGGTTCCACCGCGGCTGCGGAACGACCCATGTCGCCGCCAATGCCGACTTCCGACGTCGCAGAGGCGATCAGTCGTTGAACTGCGGCAACATCGGCCAGGTAGCTCTCGAACCACTTCGAGTCGCCCCCATGCCGCGCCATCACGGCGACCTGGATCTGATGCATCGCGAAGACCATCGCGGTGGCACCGCAGCTGTGCCCGAGCAGCGTGCACGCCTGCGCGACGGCTGCGAACGACGCGCCCTCCCCGCCGAGCTGCTGGGGAACCAGTGCGGACAGCGCCCGACCGTCTTTCAGGA
>JAVEEE010000012.1 GCA_030840615.1 Frankiaceae bacterium
TGGCAATGCCCGCCGACGAGCGCCGGACCCGCTGTGACCGGCTCGCCGCAGCGGCGACCGCCCTGCCGCCGCGGGACTGGCTGCGCGCCCAGCTCGACGCCCTCTGAGCCGTCACGTCGTCGTCGGCACCGGGGCCGCCGCCTGCTCCGGGATGTCGGCGATCTGCCCGAGGATCGCCATTAGCGCCTCCTGGTCCGGCCCGACGAACGGCTCGAGCCCGGCTGCCGTCGTCAGGTTCGCGAACAACCGGTCGGTGCCCCCGACTGCGGGGGGCAAGTGCGAGCTGAACACGGCTGACGGCGCGAAAGCCCTGACCTCGTCGACCGCTGCCGCGAAAACAGCGGGCTCGACCAGCGACAACCAGGGGCTGTCGATCGACGCCCACAGCAGCTGCGCCCCACGCAGCGCATCGTCGCCGACCCGGCTCACGTCCTCGGCGGCTGCAGCCTCGCGACTGGCCATCGGCGCGCCGAAACAGTCGGAGGAGAAGACGAAGCCCGACTTGTTGTCCTTGAAGCCCACGGTCATCGGGCTGTCGAAAGCGGGCGGGCGGAACGCGGTCACCGTGCGGTCACCGAGGTCGAGCGTCTGCCCGGGGTTGAGCAAGAACACCTTCTCCATCGGCACGTGCATGTCGGTGCCGAGGTAGCCGACAGCTGCATACGTCGTGACCAGCCGCGCGGAAGGCGCAGCCTCGAGCAGAGACAGCAGAGCGCCGGTGTGGTCGCGGTCCGGATGGGTCAGCCAGATCCAGCGGATGTCGGTCAGGTCGATGAGCGACTCGACGCTCTTCACGAACTCGTCGTGTGCCATGCCCATGCCGGTGTCGACGAGCATCGGTTGCGCAGAGCGCAAGAGAAATGCATTGACGGGAAGTACACCGATGCCGGGGATCTCCGCGGCGTCGTTCAGGACGTCCACCTCACCGGCCACTCGATAGATCTCCATGCCCCACCCCTCCTCGAGTGCCACAAACCCTCGCGCTCTCGGCGGCACGCGTCAATCCTTCGGCCGCGTCATTTGACCTTGACCGTTGACCGGGAAGAGAGCAGGTTCGACTCATTCGAGACGTTGGGGGAACACATGAACAGCACGATCACGGACACCGAAGCCGTCACCGTGAAGATCAACGCCTACGTCGACGGGTGCCGGCAGGGAGACATCTCGATCCTCAAGGGCGCGTTCCACCCGGACGCGCGCATGTTCGGGGCGGTTGGCGCGGACCGCTACGACGTACCGATCACGGCGATGATCGACATGGTGGGCGCCCAGCCGACGGGTAACCACGACGCGCGCGTCCTCTCCATCGACGTCAGCGGCGACGCGGCTTCGGTGAAGCTCGCCGAGTCCAACTTCTGGGGCCAGGACTTCATCGACTACTTCTTGCTCGCTCGCATCGACGGCGACTGGCAGATCGTGGCGAAAGCGTTCGACAACCCGGGACCGACCGGCTAGCCCGACAGGCGAACAATCAGCGCGGCGGACGGTCAGACCTCGCCGATCGCCGCCGCGAGCTCGAAGAGGAACGTCACCACATCCGCCGGGCCGGCCAGGATCAGGTCGGCAGCGGCGGCCAGCTCGCGCGGAGCATCATCGAGCGCCGGATCGACACTGGCGATCTTGAGCCCGGCTAGACCCGAGTGTCGCAGCTCGTCGACGACGGCGAACGCGGGAACGTCGCCGACGTCGTCCCCGATGTAGACGACCGCGTGTGAGTCGCGCTCGGCCACGAGCGCACGGAGCGCGGTGCCCTTGTCGACGCCCGGCGGTCGCACCTCGAGAACCATGCGGCCGGGCACGACTTCGAGGCCAAGCTCGGCCGCCAACCGCCCGACCGGTGCCGTCAGCGCGACGAGCGCGCCGGCCGGGTCGCCGGCGGGCCGCGTGTGGACCACGAGCGAGTGGTGCTTGTCCTCCAGATGCACGCCGGCCGGCGCATCCAAGAGCAGCTCCGCCAGACGCTGACGCGCCAGGGCAACGCTCGCCGCCGGTCCTGGCGCCTCCAGCCGTCCGTCGGCCCAGCGTTCCAGCCCGTAGTGCCCGAGCACCTGCAACCGCGGTACGCCGTCGAGACCGCCGAGGGCAACCGCGTCAAGGGCGGCGCGACCCGACACCACGGCGACGGCTCCGACCCGGTCGGCCAGTGCGGCGAGGCATTGCACCGCCCCGGGCGCCGGGCGGGCGTTCTCCGGGCGTTCGACGATCGGGGCGAGGGTGCCGTCGTAGTCGACAGCGATCAGTGCCCGGGCCGGCTCAGCGATGACATCGGCGAGCGCGGAGCGACCACTGACGGTCGTCGGCTCCGGCAGCAGCATGCGCCGATCCTGCCAGCCGCGTTGAACCGGTCCCCACCGAAACCGTCAAGGTAGCGCCGCTAGGCGGGCCACTCCCGGGTCACCACAAGCGTGAGCCCCGAGCCGGGCAGGCCCGAGAAGCGTGGATGCACCCGCTGGATCGCCGGGAACTGATGCGCGAGGTTTTGCGCGACGGCTTTCTGGCCCGGGACGTAGTAGACCGTGGACACCGGGATGCGGCCGGTGAAGTTGCCGACCTCGGCGATGCGCCATCCCCCGCTGCTGAGCTGGGCCGCCGCGCGGGACGCCAAGCCGCTGCGCCGCGAGTTGTTGAGCACCGTGACCGGCGCCTTGGCAACCGCCGGAGTCGTGGTCGCGGAGGGCTCCTCGACCGGGGCGGTGCGCGTCGGCGTAGGCGTAGGCGTCGGCGTGTGCGTCCGGGTCGGCGTCACCGGCGGCGTGGTGGCGAGCGGAGTGGGCGGCTGCAGCGCCGGGCCCGGACCGGACGTGTGACCGGGACCGTTGAGCACCAGGAGCAACACGATGACGATGACTACCGCAGCCACGGCGGCAAGGGGAGGCACCAGCCGCCGGGCGGCGTCGGGCAGGCGGGCCGGGGCTCGGTGGCTGGTCGGCCCGGTCAGCGGTTCAGACCTCGATGCCGAGCCGACGCGCCGAGCGGGCCCGCTGCCGGGCGCTGCGCAGCCGGCGCAGCCGCTTCACGAGCATCGGGTCGGCAGCGAGCGCCTCGGGGCGGTCGAGCAGGGCGTTGAGCACCTGGTAGTAGCGGGTCGCCGACATGTCGAACAGCTCGCGGATCGCCTGCTCCTTGGCGCCGGCGTACTTCCACCACTGCCGCTCGAAGCCGAGGATCTCCCGATCACGGTCGGACAGCTCGCCGGTGACCGGCTGCCCGCCGGAAAGTGCCGCTAGATCCATGAGTGCTGCCTCCCGCACCAGAACTTACACCGCTGTCATTCTGGCACGCCGGGGCGACAGTTCCCGGCACCAACGCGACCTCAGGGATAGAGGCCACGGGTGCGGTGCGCCTCGGCAACGCGGCCGACCCCGATCATCTGGGCGGCCGTGCGCAGCGAGACCTTTTCGTCCCTCGCCAGCGCGGAGACCTCGGCGTAGGCGCCCTCCATGATCGCCTTGAGCCGGTCGTTGACCTGGTCCTCGGTCCACCAGTAGGCCTGCAGATCCTGCACCCACTCGAAGTAGGAGACCGCGACTCCGCCCGAGTTGGCGAGGATGTCGGGTACGACGAGGACGCCACGATCCTCGAGGATCTCGTCCGCGTCCGGGGTGGTCGGCCCGTTGGCCCCCTCGACGATGAACCTGGCCCTGACGCGGTCGGCGTTGGACTCGTGGACCACACCCTCGAGCGCGGCCGGCACCAGCACATCGACGTCGAGCTCGATCAGCTCTTCGTTGGAGATGTGGTCGGTGCCGGGGTAGCCCGCGACGGAGTCGAGCCCTTGCTTCATCGCGCGGATCATCGCGGCCGGGTTGAGCCCCATCGAGTTGTAGGCACCGCCCTTGACGTCGGAGACGGCGACGACCTTGCAACCGGCGTCGTGCAGGAACTGCGCCGCGAGCCCGCCGACCTTGCCGAAGCCCTGCACCGCGACGCTGACGTCGCGCGGGTCGACCCCCGCTTCGCGGAGCGCGGCGAAGGCGCTGAAGAGCACCCCACGACTCGTCGCGCCGCCGCGGCCCTGCGAGCCGCCGACGCTGATCGGCTTGCCGGTCACGACTCCGGTGACGGTGTAGCCCTTGTTCACGGAGTAGGTGTCCATGAACCACGCCATGGTCTGCTCATCGGTGCCGACGTCGGGGGCGGGGATGTCACGCTCGGGTCCGATGATCGGCAGGATCTCGCTCGCGTAGCGCCTGGTGACCCGCTCCAGCTCGTTCTGGCTGTAGAGCCGCGGATCGATCGTCACTCCACCTTTGGCGCCGCCGTAGGGGATCCCGATGAGTGCGCACTTCCAGGTCATCCACATCGCCAGGGCCCGCACCTCGTCGATGTCGGTCGACGGGTGGTAGCGGATGCCGCCTTTGGCAGGGCCCCGGGAGAGGTTGTGCTGCACGCGGTAGCCACGGAGCACCTCGACGTGGCCGTCGTCACGGCGCAGCGGGATGCTCACCGTCATCTCACGCCGCGGCGTCGCCAGCAGCTGATGCGTGCCGTCCTCGAGACCCAGATGCCTGGCCGCCGCCGCTAGCTGAATCTGCGCCGACTCCCAGGCCGACTGCCGGGCCGCAGCCACCGCACGCACTCCCCTTCGCCGCCGGACGCCGTTGACCGGTCTACCCCGGGAAGTGTGCCACGCAGTGACGGCAGTCCCGCTGCGCTACGCCCCCTCGCTCAGGTGCCCACCAATCGGCGCCGGGTCCTTCAACGAGGGGATGACGGTCCGAGCAGCTGGCGGCCCTTGGCTGCCGCGTGGAGCTGGTTGTGCACCCCGAGCTTGCCCATCACGTGCTGCAGATGCGTTCGCACCGTGCTGATCGACAGTCCGAGGCCGACGGCGATCTCGGCAGGGCCCTGACCGTCCGCGAGCATCCGCAGCACCTGGTGCTCGCGATCGGTCAGGCTCAGCACCGATGTCGTCTCGATCTGAGCCTCTGCATTGCCCTCGAGCAAGCCGTGCAAGATCTCGGTGACGCGGTCTCCCGGAAGAGCGACCTCGCCGGCGATGACGTTTCCGATGGCGAGACGCAACGTCTCGGGTCCGGCCCTCGAGAGGCACGCGCCGTCAGCGCCGAGCTTGAGCCCGCGCAGAATCACCCCGAGGTCGTCGTCGTCGGTGACGAGCAGCACGCGCAGCTGCCGGCGGCCCGCACGGATGGCCCGCAGGAC
>JAVEEE010000028.1 GCA_030840615.1 Frankiaceae bacterium
GCGCTCGTCGGCGGGCATTGCCAACGCCTCGTGCAATGCCTGCGCGGTGCCGCTGACGTCGTAGGGGTTGACCAGGAGGGTGTCGCGACCGAGCTCGTCGGCGGCGCCGGCCTCGCGCGAGAGCACGATGGCAACACCATTGCGGGACAGCACGGGACCCTCTTTGGCGACGAGGTTCATCCCGTCGCGGAGCGGGTTCACCACGAGCACGTCGGCAAGCTGTAGTGCAGCAAGCGATCGCGGGTAGTCGTCGTTGACCTCCAGCACCAGTGGTGACCAGTCAGCTGTCGCGAACTCGTCCTCGATCTCGCGGGCGACCCGCTGCACCTCCGCGGTGTAGGCCCGATAGTCAGGGAGGTCGTGTCGCGACGGGTAGGCGAAGACGACGTGCACGACGTTGCCGCGGTGCTCGGGGTGCGTGCGTAGTAGCTCCCGGTAGGCCTGCAAGCCGCGCACGATGTTCTTGGACAGCTCGGTGCGGTCGATCCGCACGATCGTCCGGCAGTCGCCGACCCGTCGGCGTAGCGCCTTCAACCTTCCGGCGACGTCCGGCTGCGCAGCGCGATCACGCAGCTCGCCGCCGTCGACGCCGAGTGCGTGCACGTGCACGCGCGTCGAGCGCCCCGCGACGTGGATGCTCGTCCCGCCGGCGTCCGCGCCGAGCATCTGCACGCAACACCGGACGAACGCCTCGGCCCAGCGCGGCGAGAGAAACCCGACCGCGTCCGCGCCCAGGATCCCTCGCAGCACTGAGTGCGCGACATCATCAGGCAGCAACGAGAAGTACGACGGCTCCGCCCACGGGGTGTGCGTGAAGTGGCCGATGCGCAGATCCGGCCGGCGCTCGCGGAGCAACGCCGGCGCGAGCATCAGGTGGTAGTCCTGCACCAGCACCTGCGCACCGTCGGATGCCTCCTCCGCCAATGCGTCGGCGAACGCGGTGTTGTAGTCGACGTAGGCCTGCCAGTTACGGGCCCAGCGCGCGTCGAATGCCGGCGAGCGTGGCGTGTCGAACAGCGTGTGGTTCACGTACCACAGCGTCGAGTTGGCGACTGCGTTGTAGGCGCGTCGGAACGTGCGCTCGTCGATCGGCAACATCCGTACGGCGGACCCGCCCGTGTCGTGGCCGGCGAGATCGAGCCGGCCGCCGTCGGCGGCACTGGCGGCCATGCGGTCCGCGTCCCCGAGTGCGGCACAGACCCAGATGGCTTCACCGTCGTTGGCGGCTGCGGACACCCCCGAAACCAGCCCGCCACCGCCCCGAGACATCCGCAGCGACCCGTCGTCCCCAAGTCGGAACGCCACCGGACCACGGTTGCTGGCCACCAGCACCTTCGCTTGCTGCACGCGCGCAGCGTAACGGCAGGCGCGGAGCCGGCCCGCGCATACGCGAGACTGGGCGCATGGCGCACGAGGACGAGAGCACGACGACGATCGTCGTCGCCATCCTCGCCAACCTGGGAATCGCAGTCGCCAAGGGAGTCGCGGGAGCGATCAGTGGCTCAGCGGCGATGCTCTCCGAAGCCGCCCACTCGGTGGCGGACACCAGCAACCAGGGGCTGCTTCTCGTCGCAGTCAAGCGCAGCAACCGCCCGGCGGATGCGCGGCATCAGTTCGGTTATGGCCGGGAGCGCTACTTCTGGACGCTGCTCGCAGCCGTCGGCATCTTCGTCGGGGGCGGCGTGTTCGCTGTCCTCCAAGGCGCCCACGAGCTGCTCTCGCACGGCGCGGAGGGCGGCCATTACCCGCTCACTTACGCCGTGCTCGGCATCGCCTTCGTGCTCGAGTCGGTGTCGTGGCTGCAGGCGGTTCGGCAGCTGCGTGCTGATGCGCTGAGCACCGAACGCAGCTTCCGGGACCAGCTGTGGCACACCAGTGACCCGGCGGCGACGACGGTGTTCTTCGAGGACAGCGCAGCCCTCGCGGGGTTGCTGCTGGCCGCCACCGGCGTGGGCCTCGGACAAGCCACCGGCCAGCACTTCTGGGATCCGCTCGCGTCGATCGCCATCGGGCTGCTGCTGACGGTCGTGGCCTTCGTGCTCGGCAAGGAGAACCGAAGCCTCATCGTCGGGGAGGCCGCCGACCCGCGGTTGCAGGCCTCGGTAACCGAGCTGCTGTCGTCGTACGACGAGGTCACCAGTCTGGACGAGCTCCTCACCATGGTTGTCGGCAGCGGCGAGGTGCTCGTGGCGGCCCGGCTCGACCTGCAGGACGACCTGCGCGCCGCCGAGGTCGAGGCGCTCGCCCGACGGATGGAGCGTGAGATCCAGCAGCGGCATCCCAGCGTCAAGCACTTCTTCGTCGACGTCACCGCCGATGCGAAGAAGTCGCAGGTCGACGACTAGCGCGAGACGTAGGCCGGAAGGGTGCCGATCGGCGGGCGTTCGAGCTCGGTCATGTCGGTGTCGACGATGCGGTAGCCGGTGCCGTCACGCACGAACTGCGGCAGCTGAACGCCGTGCGGCAGCGAGCGGCCGAGCCGCGACTCGGCGACCTGCAGGATCTCGATCGCCATCTGCCCGAGCTTGTGCAGGTCGGAGTTGCGGTGCTTGCGACGGCTCAGGTCAACCTGCGCCATCGCGTCGAGCCCCACCCGAGCGTAGGTGTCGACGAGCAGGCCGAACTCGACGCCGTAACCGCACGGGAACGGCAGCGCCTCGAGCAGCGACCGCCGTGCTGCGTACTCGCCCCCCAGCGGCTGCACGAACCCCGTCAGCTCGGGCCAGTGCAGCGCGAGCAACGGTCGTGCGACCAGCTCGGTGACTCGCCCGCCACCGGCGGGCAGCACCTTTTCGCCGGACTGCAGCGGGCGGTCGTAGGTGGCTTTGACGAACTGCAGCGACGGATCGGTGAGCAGCGGCCCGAGCAGACCTGTCACGAACGTGGGCGAGAAGTCGGACAGGTCGCTGTCGACGAAGACCACGACGTCGCCGGTGGTGGCGGCCAGCGAGCGCCACAGCACCTCGCCCTTGCCGGCTCGCGGCGCGAGGTCGGTGAGCACGTCTTCGCGCCGTACGACGGTGGCGCCGGCCGCGGCGGCTATCGCGCATGTCTCGTCGGTCGACCCCGAGTCCATGACGACGAGCTCGTCGACGAGGCCGGCGTGCTCGACGAGGTCGCGGCGGATGCGGGCGACGATGCGCCCGACGGTGGCCGCCTCGTTCAGGGCCGGCAGCACCACGCTGACAGTGCCGGTCTTGTGCTCCAGCAGCAGCGACGACGGCCAGTCCGCGGCCCGCGAGGTCCGGCGGTCGAACCAGCTTCGCGCGGCGGGGTCCACCTGTGCGACACTTGCACACGCGTCGTCCGCCAGAGTTGACGGGCGCGCACTCATCAAGAGGGGCAGAGGGACCGGCCCGCTGAAGCCCCGGCAACCATTCTTCGGAACAGGTGCCAAATCCGGCCCGCGGGCAACCGCACGCGGGACAGATGAGCCCGAAAGGCTTGGCTTTCGCGATGACCTCTCTGCTCGACCAAACCGGCAGGCACGGCGCGACCACGTCGTCGTTCGGCGCAGCCATCAACCTCACCTGCCGCGAGTGCGGCGCGACCTACGACCTCGGCCCGGGCAATGCCTGCGAGCAGTGCTTCGGGCCGCTCGAGATCGGCTACGACGAGTCGCTGCTCGCGACAGTCACCCGCGAGTCGATCGAGGCCGGGCCGCGGACGATGTGGCGCTACGGCGAACTCCTGCCGGCGACACCGCTGGTCGACCTGCAGGTCGGCTGCACGCGGTTGCACCGGGCCGACAACCTCGCGCGCGAGCTCGGGATGAAGACGCTGTGGGTCAAGGACGACAGCGGCAACCCGACGCATTCCTTCAAGGACCGCGTTGTCGCCGTGGCCGCGTCGGCCGCCAAGGCACTCGGCTTCTCCGTGCTGTCCTGCGCGTCGACCGGCAACCTCGCCAACGCCGTCGCAGCGGCCGCTGCACGTGCCGGGCTGCGTTCGGTCGTGTTCATCCCGCACGATCTCGAAGCCGGCAAGGTCGTGACCACCGCTGTCTACGGCGGCACGCTGGTCGCCGTCGACGGCAACTACGACGACGTCAACCGGCTCTGCGCAGAGGTCGCCGGCGAACAGCCCTGGGCGTTCGTCAACGTCAACGTTCGTCCCTTCTACGCCGAAGGTTCCAAGACGCTCGGCTACGAGGTCGCCGAGCAGCTCGGCTGGCGACTGCCGGATCAGGTCGTCGTGCCGATCGCGTCCGGGGCGCTGCTCACAAAGGTGGACAAGGCCTGGCGGGAGTTCTCGCGCCTCGGGCTGGTCGAGGCTGCCCCCTACAAGGTTTTCGGTGCGCAGGCCACCGGCTGCTCGCCCGTGTCGGCCGCCTTCGCGGCCGGGCACGACGTCGTACAGCCGGTCCGGCCGTCGACCATCGCCAAGTCGCTGGCGATCGGCAACCCGGCCGACGGGCCTTACGCGCTCGACGTCGTCCGGCGTACCGGCGGTGCCATCGCCGACGTCAGTGACGCCGAGATCGTCGAAGGCATCCAGCTGCTGGCGCGCACCGAGGGGGTCTTCGCCGAGACTGCCGGCGGGGTCACCGTCGCGACGCTGCGCAAGCTGCTGGCGGATGGCGCGCTCGACCCGGCGGCGGAAACGGTCATCCTCAACACGGGCGACGGCCTGAAGACTCTCGACGCGGTGGCTCCCGTCGCTCGTCCGACCGCGACGATCCGCCCGTCGCTGGAAGCCTTTCGCGAAGCCGGGCTCGCATGAGCGTCACCTTGCGGGTGCCGACGATCCTGCGCGGGCTGTCCGGCGAGGCGGCCGAGGTGCCGGTTGAAGGCGCGGCGACGCTCGCCGAGCTGCTGGACAAGGTCGAGGCCGAGCACCCGGGAATCCGCGCCCGGGTGCTCGACGACGACAGCAAGCTGCGCCGCTTCGTCAACGTCTACGTCGGCGAGGACGACGTACGGTTTGCCGGCGGTCTCGAGACGCCCACGCCCGACGGCGTCACGGTCTCGATCATCCCCGCAGTCGCTGGCGGCTAGCCCCCCCTCTCTTGTAAACGATCATGGGCGCGTCGGCGAACAGGCCGGGCGTGTCGGTCGGGACCTCCATGATCGTTTCTTTCCACAGCCCGGCGGATCTCTCGCGCCGTCCACGGACTGTCACGGTGAAGCCAGGCAGCTCGGGAACCTGGTCAGCCTGACTCGATGACCAACGAGGCGTGGCGCCTTGCCCGCGAGCGCGCGGCCCGGCAGGACTGGCTGATCACGGCCGAGCAGGCATATGCGCTAGGCGTCCTGCCTAGCGAGATGGCCTCGCGACTGCGATCGCGGGAGTGTCACGCCCTCCTTCGCGGTGTGTACCTCTGCGACCCCGACCTCGTGTCCGAGCCGCCCGCCCGCATGTTGTGGCGGGCCGCCTTGCTGGCTCACGGCGACGATGCATGTCTCGTCGCCGGGTCAGCCGCGAGGGCACTCGGTCTGCAGGGGTCGGCGATGACGGAGCAGGTGATCGAAATCGGCCGGCCCGACGGGCGATCACGAAGCAAGCGCTGGGTGGATGCACCGGGACCGTTCGGACATGACGCCATGCCCGAGGTTGTCGTCCGCCAGTTTGCGGTGCCAGTCGAGCAGACGACCCGCGTGGATGGACTCGCCGTGCGCGAGGCCTTCTACACCGTTGTCGATGCCGCGCTCGATCTGGACCGCGCCAGCGCGCTATGCGTGCTCGACTCGGCGCTCCAACTCACGTTGCTTTCGCCCGAGCAGCTCATGGCTGCCGTCGCCCTGGCGAAGGGGCGCCCCGGCGTTCAGCGGCTACGCAAGTTGGCCGAGCTCGCGGATGGGCGCGCCGAGTCTCCGCTGGAATCGCGCATCAGGCTCATCTGCATCGACGGGTCGGTGCCGCCTGATGACCTGCAGTACCCGGTCTACGACGACAGGCGGCGACGGCTGATCGCCGTCGGCGATCTCGGCTGGCATCGAGGCCGCGCGCGACCGCTACTTGCCGAGGCGGATGGCAAGGAGCCGCACGAGCGTCCCGCCGCCGTCTTCCGTGACCGTGGCCGTGGCAATCTGCTGGTCGTCGAGCGGTGCGACACCGTGCGGTTCGTCTGGGCTGACTCGTTCCGCCCGACGTACGTGCTCTACGTCGTCCGGAGCGCACTCGCCGCCTAGCCCCGCCCCTCCAGAAACGATCATGGGCTAGTCGGCGGACACGCCGGGCGTGTCCGCCGATAGCCCCATGATCGTTTGCAGGGGCAGGGGGGAGGGGGTCAGCTGGACTTGATGATGCGCCCGAAGCGCCAGTGCGACGGGTAGAGATGCTCCCGCTTCACGACGGTGCCCGAGTGCGGGGCGTGCCAGAAGTAGCCGTGGCCGGCATAGATGCCAACGTGGTAGGCGTAGCCCCCTCCGTCGACCTCGAAGACGAGGTCGCCCGGGCGCAGGTTGCGCCGGTGCCAGATGCGCTTGGCCGCCCGTTTCTGGTCGTTGGCCACCCGGGGGAGCGTGCGCCCCAATGCCTTGCGGAAGGTGTAGTAGACGAGCCCGGAGCAGTCGAAGGAGTCCGGCCCGGCCGCGCCGTAGCGGTAGGGGTCGCCCTTCTGGTTGCTGGCGACATGCAACACCCGGTCGGCCCTGGCGGCGAACCGCTGCCGGGCGGTCATGCCGCTGCTCTGCTGGCTGCTGCTCTGCTGGGTGCTGTCGGCCTGCTGGGTGCTGTCGGCCTGCTGGGCGGAGGGCCGGACCGTGACGGCATCGGCGGTGGGCGCGAGGGCGAGGACGGCGCCGACGGTGAGGGCCGTGCCGGCGAAAACGGCGCGTAGGCGCGCCAGACGGAGCGACGAAGGCATGGATTGTCTCCCACGCCTGCCGGGTTAGCTGTCGGGTTCGGGCGGAAGATTCGCCCGGCCCACCCTCGAGTGTCTCGAGGGCGGACTTCACCCCAGGGGCGCGTGCGCCCCGGCCGTACGGTGGGTCCCCGGTCCCGTCCCAGGGTCGCGACGCGCGCTGCCGGGACGGGCTCGGCGAAGGCAGGCGCGGCCCCACGAGGTCTGTGGGAACACTGAAAGGTACGCCACTGAGCATCGACCTCCTGCCTGCCGCACTGAAGAGATCTGCCTGGCCGGCTCCGGCCAGGTCCAGGTTGCTGCTTGCACTCGACCCGGGTGAGTGCTAATACTGGATTAGCACTCGGAACCGACGAGTGACAGATCGGTACGACGAGGTGCCGGTCCGGTGGCCCACATGACGGGCCTCGGGGCCGCTGCCGTCCGTCGCGGGCGTCGTACGACGATCTAGCCAGATGTCATCCGCGGGAGGAAGAACGCCGCATGTCAAAGATCATCGCGTTTGACGAGGACGCTCGTCGCGCCCTCGAGCGTGGCATGAACCAGCTCGCCGACGCCGTCAAGGTGACGCTCGGCCCCAAGGGCCGCAACGTCGTCCTCGAGAAGAAGTGGGGCGCCCCCACGATCACCAACGATGGTGTGACCATCGCCAAGGAGATCGAGCTGGAGGACCCCTACGAGAAGATTGGCGCCGAGCTCGTCAAAGAGGTCGCCAAGAAGACCAACGACGTCGCGGGTGACGGCACCACGACCGCGACCATCCTCGCCCAGGCACTCGTCCGCGAGGGCCTGCGCAACGTCGCGGCCGGCGCCAACCCGATGTCGCTCAAGCGCGGCATCGAGCACGCCGTCGAGCGGGTCAGCGAAGAGCTGAGCAAGCAGGCGAAGGACGTCGAGACCAAGGAGCAGATCGCCAGCACGGCGAGCATCTCCGCCGGCGACAAGGCAATCGGCGAGATGATCGCCGAGGCCATGGACAAGGTCGGCAAGGAAGGCGTCATCACCGTCGAGGAGAGCAACACCTTCGGTCTCGAGCTCGAGCTCGTCGAGGGCATGCGCTTCGACAAGGGCTACATCTCGCCCTACTTCGTCAGCGACCCCGAGCGGATGGAGGCCGTCCTCGACGAGCCCTACATCCTGTTCGTCAACGGCAAGATCGGCAACGTCAAGGACCTGCTCCCGATCCTCGAAAAGGTGATGCAGGGCGGCAAGCCGCTGGTCATCATCGGCGAGGATGTCGAGGGCGAGGCCCTGGCCACGCTGGTCGTCAACAAGATCCGCGGCACGTTCAAGAGCGTCGCGGTCAAGGCTCCCGGCTTCGGCGACCGCCGCAAGGCGATGCTGCAGGACATGGCCATCCTCACCGGTGGTCAGGTCATCAGCGAAGAGGTCGGCCTCAAGCTCG
>JAVEEE010000071.1 GCA_030840615.1 Frankiaceae bacterium
CCTTGACCGGCTGCCCACGCACAGCCATTGGCACGCGGACGCGGAACCTGCCGCGGTCGTCCAGCGGGCCGCCGACCGCCTCAGGCGCAGCCGGTGGCGCACCGACGTGCGCGTCGAGGAAAACGGCGTCGTCAGCGTCGCCGCCGAGAAGGGCTACCTGCGCGAGACCGGCAACCTGCTCTTCCACGTGTCGCTGGTCGCCCTGCTGGCGGGCATCGCGCTCGGCGGGTTGTTCGGCTACAAGGGCACGGTCCTCGTGGTGCAAGGACAGGGCTTCGCCAACGTGCGCAGCTCCTACGACATCTTCGAGCCGTCCCGTCTCTACTCCGACACCCAGCTGGCGCCGTTCTCGTTCACCTTGCAGAGGTTCAGCGCGTCTTACGAGCCGGACGGGCAGCCGCGCTCGTTCGACGCGGTCGTCGACTACCGAGCCGCGACGGACGCCCCGCCGGCGACCCATGACATCCGGGTCAACCACCCGCTGTCCGCAGCCGGTGCCAAGGTCTACCTGATCGGGCACGGCTACGCGCTGCACCTGCAGGTGCGTGACCCGAAGGGCCGGCTGGTCTACGACAAGGACACGCCGTTCCTTCCTGACGACGAGATGTTCGCTTCACATGGCGTCGTCAAGGTGCCGGACGGTCTGCCCAAGCAGCTCGGTCTCACCGGCTTCTTCTACCCGACGTACGGCGCCACGCCGTTCGGTCCGCAGTCGACCTACCCGGGACTGCACGACCCGGTGCTCGACCTCGCAGCCTGGCAAGGTGACCTCGGCCTCGACAGCGGCGTCCCGCAGTCGGTCTACGAGCTCCCGGTCGCGTCACTGCGACACGTCGCCAACAAAGAACTCACACCAGGGCAGAAGTGGCGCCTTCCCAGCGGCGCCACCGTCAAGTTCGCGGGCGTCGACCAGTGGGCGACGTTCCAGATCGCGCACGACCCCGGTAAGAAGCTGATGCTGGTCGCCGCCGTGCTCGTCATCGCGGGGCTGCTCGTGTCGTTGCGGGTGCGGCGGCGACGGGTGTGGTTGCGCGCGGGTCCGGCGACCGACGGCGACGTGTCCGGGCGTACCGTTGTCCGAGCCGGCGGCCTGACGCGTAGTGACCCCGACGGCTTCAGCCAGGAGTTCGCATCCTTGGTACGACGACTGAAGGATTGACGTTGCCTGCCAACACTCACCTTGCCCATGTGAGCGACGTGCTGCTCGTATGGGCGGTGTCGGCGTACGCCTTGGCGATGTTGGGATATGCGGCGGAGTTCGCGTTCGGGCGCCGCAGCGTCGGCCGTCAGGCACAACGAGCCGGCCGTGTCGCGGTCGTGCTCACCGTCGCCGGCTGGCTGGCTCATGTCGGATCGGTGACGACCCGCGGCTTCGCGGCGCATCGGGTGCCCTGGGGCAACATGTACGAGTTCTCGTCGATGGTGTCGCTCGTCGCCGTGACGGTGTTCCTCGTCCTGCTCAGCCGCCAGCCCGTGCGCTTCCTCGGTGGGTTCGTGATGGCACCCGTGGTGCTCTACCTGGGCCTCGCGGGCACGGTGCTCTACGCCAAAGCCGGCCCCCTCGTGCCCGCACTCAACTCCTACTGGATCAAGATCCACGTCGTAGCCGCCATCACCGCAAGTGGGGCGTTCATGGTGTCGGGCGTCGTCACCGTGCTCTATCTGCTGCGCGACCGGTGGGAGCGGCGTCACGTGGTGAGCCTCGGACCCGGCGCTGCTGCCGCGCTGGAGGTCGGCGCGCCACCGAGTGAGCCGATCGCGCGCCCTGACGGGCTGATCGGCCGGTTGCCGGCGGCCGAGGTGCTCGACCGCCTTGCCTACCGGATCATCGCGTTCGGATTCCCGGTCTGGACGTTCGCCGTGATTGCCGGAGCCATCTGGGCCGAGCAGGCCTGGAGCCGTCCCTGGGGCTGGGACCCCAAGGAGACGTGGTCGTTCATCACGTGGCTCGGCTACGCCGCCTACCTGCACGCCCGGGCGACAGCGGGCTGGCGGGGGCGCCCCGCCGCCGTGCTGTCACTCATCGGCTTCGGCTGCCTGATGGTCGACTACTACGTGGTCAACACCGTCATCACCGGCTTGCACAGCTACGCCGGAGTCAGCTGACCTCAGCTGTTGTGAGCGCGCTCGTCCTCGACCGACTGGCGCGGTGCGGGCGCGGCGGCCCCGGCCGCGGCCGCGGTGTCGCCGCGCAGGAGCGCGCGCACCTCGGACTCGCGGAACCGGCGGTGCCCACCGGGTGTGCGGATGCTGCTGATGCGGCCGGCTGCGGCCCAACGCGTCACGGTTTTAGGGTCGACGCGGAAAAGGCTGGCCACCTCACCGGGCGTCAACAGCCGCTCTCGTGCCTCCACGTCGTCTCCTTCATTGCTGGTCCCGGGTGGGTCCGCCCCGGTTAGGAAAGTGTGTACACGCAGAAAGGTCGCGGCGTCAGCCGTTTCGTACAAAAGGACCGGGGTTTCTCGCCTTGGGCGGTTCTTGCCGAGCCTGCGGCAATCACTGACCAGTGGTAGTTGGTCACATCGGGCCATGGACACCACGCCGGCCAATCGTGACGCTTTGGTCGCGCTAGCGCACTTCGTCCGTGTTCACCTTCCGGGGGGCTCCTGTGCACCTGTCCAGACTGTCTCGCCGCTCGAGTCTCGCGCTTCTCACCGCGGCGAGTCTGACCGCGCTCGTGCTGCCTGCCGGCGCTGCCACGACGACGGCGCATCCCGCCAAGGGAGTTGCGACTTCCACCTTGACCGTGCTGCGGCTGACCCTCGCCGGCGACACCGTCGCCGCCGGTCAGGTCGTCGGCGTAGCGGGTAACACGACGTCACCGCACGTCGCCAAGCTGGTGATCACGCCGATCGACTCCAGCCTCACCGGCCCCGTCGGCCAGCAGACGGTCTCTGCTGATGCCACGAGCACGGTGCCGGCGACACCCAAGTCCGTGACCCTGCCCGCCGGTCTCGGCAAGGTCGTCGGCCCGACGTTCAGCGCGCGTGCGGTGGACAACGCCACCAGGGTGCTGACCACCCTGGGACTCAAGGCACTGGGCAACGTGCAGCTGGTGACGGTTCCGCTCGATCTCTCGGCGGCCACCCTCACCGACGTCGCCACGGTGACCGCCGGCGGCGCCCGCGCGACCAAGGCGCTGTCGCTCGGCTCGCTGGCACTGCCGTCGCTGCAGGACCTCCTGGCCGCACTCGGCGTCGATCTCAACGCGCTCGTCCAGCAGCTGACCCAAGGCAACCTCACCCAGCTGGCCGGCCTCGTCGGCGGTGGTCTCGCGACCCTCAACAACGCCGTCGACACCGCGCAGGCCGCGCTGACGACGGCCGGCGAAACCCCGGCTGACTCGATGGCTGGTGCACTTGCCGAGCTTCAGACCGCCAACACCGATGCGAGCGACGCCGACGCGGCCTTCACCGGTGCATTGACCACGGCGCTGGCCGGAGTGCTCGGCCCCGCGCTCACCACCGCAGGTGTTTCGGCCGCGACGACTGCGACGCAGTTCCTCGCAATTCCCGCGGCGACCACAGCAGCGCCGGCTCTCGCGGCGCTGGCACAGGCCGCCGTCGACGCGGCCGCAGTCGTGCAGCAGGTCAACGCCCTCGTCGACGCGCTGCAGGCACTCATCGACGGCGTCGTGGCGGCGGTGCTCGCCGCCGACGACCCGCTGGCGGCGCTCGGCGACATCAAGGTGACGACGTCTGCGATCGCCGCCCGTACGCCGAAGGCGGCCGCCGACGTGCAGATCGGATCCGTGCATGTGCTCGGCCTTGCCAACGCGATCCCGCTGGGCACGTTGACCGGTGCGCTGGGCACGGTGACGGACACGCTGTCATCGGTCCTGGAGAGCGTGGCGGGTGTCAGCTTCACTGCTCCGAAGATCGCGGTCGGCCAGCCCACGAAGTCGACGAGCCGGCAAGGTCGCACCCGCTTCGCCTCGGCCTCCATCACCGGGCTCAGCGTCACCTTGCCGTCGATCTCCCTGAGTCGTTCGGCGGCTGCGGCGATCGCGATTCCCGGCGTACCGACCGACATCAGCGGGAAGCTCAGCGTCGGTCAGCTCGCCGAGACCGCGCAGTGGACACCTGCGACGACCGCTTCGTCGACACCGGACACCTCGAACGGGAGTCCACTGCCGGACACCGGTGGTCGGATGCTGCTCTCGGTGCTGGGTCTGCTGGTGATCGGCGCGGCCCTCGCCCTGCGCCGGCGCTCGAACTCCTCGGCGTAGCCTCGCGGAGTGACCTCAGCGGAATCGCCCGGCCCCCTCAGCGAGGGTCGGGCGGTTCTCGCTTACACCGCCGCTCGGGCCGGGTTGTTGCTGCTGTGCCTCGTGCTCGGCTGGTTCGCGGGGCTCGGCGGGCTCGTGCTGGTCGTGGTGGCTTTGCTGGTCTCGGGTGCTATGTCATGGTTCCTGCTGCAACGTCAGAGGTTGGCGATGGGTGCCGCAGCCGAGCGGTTGGTCGGCCGGGCGCGCGTTCGGCTGAACGAGCGAACCTCGGCCGAAGACGCCTACGTCGAGCAGATCCAGGGCACCAACCCCACAGAGCGCAAGTCCTGATCGGACGGGAGACGTCCGTGGCCCAGCACCGCGACCGCGTGTTGATCGTGGATGACGCCGCCAACCTCCGTGAGCTGTTGACCGTCCTGCTCGAAGTCGAGGACGACTTCGAGGTGGTCGGCACAGCCGCTGACGGTGAGCAGGCACTCGCTCTGGCGCGCCAGCTCCTCCCCGACGTCATCCTGCTCGACCTGGCGATGCCGGTCATGGACGGTCTGCAGGCGTTGCCCGGCTTGCGCGCCCTCGCGCCGGCGGCGCGGATCGTCATCTTCTCGGGCTTCGAGCACGAGGCGCTGGCCCGCTCGGCCCTCACCGCGGGTGCGGACGCCTACATCGAGAAAGGAACCAGCGTGATGCAGCTGGTGGCGCAGCTGCGAGCGATGCGTCCCGACTCCGGACCCGATGCCGAGGACGCCCACAAGCAGAGTTCCTGACCGCAAGGCAGGATGGGCGAATGACCCGGGCCACTCTCGACAAGCGTCCTGACGACGTAGCCCGCATGTTCGACGCGGTGGCGGGTCGCTACGACGCCATGAACGCGGTCATGACGTTCGGTCAGGAGCGTCGCTGGCGACGGGTGGTCGCGCGCGCTGTCGCGGCTCGCCCCGGCATGCGGGTGCTCGACCTGGCCGCCGGCACCGGGGCGTCGTCGACGCGGTTCGCCGGGGCCGGCGCGGACACAGTCGCGTGCGACTTCTCGGCCGGCATGCTCGCCGAGGGCCGGCGCCGGCACCCGGACCTGACGTTCGTCGCCGGCGACGCCTTGCGGCTGCCGTTCGCCGACGGGGCGTTCGACGCGGTCACCATCTCGTTCGGTCTGCGCAACGTCGCTGACGTCGGCGCTGCGCTGCGCGAGCTGGCCCGGGTGACACGACCGACCGGTCGGCTCGTCGTGCTCGAGACCGCCACTCCGCCGGCCCGCCCGCTGCGTGCCGTCAACCGGATCTACACCAACCGGGTCATGCCGCGGCTGGCCCGGCTGTTCTCTTCCGACGCCTCCTCCTACGCCTACCTCGCCGAGTCCGCCACCGCCTGGCTCGACCAGCCGTCGCTCGCAGCCGCCTTCCGGGAGGCCGGCTGGCAGGAGGTGACCTGGCGAGACCTGATGTTCGGAGCGGTGGCCCTGCACTGCGCCACCCGCCCCGGATAGACTCGGCCCGTTCACTTGTGAAGTCGTTCACAAACTCCCGAGGACGGGTTCTCATGCCTAGCCCCGACCACCCCGCCGACCAGGAGGCGCAGGTCGTCGTCATCGGGGCCGGACCCGGTGGTTCGACCGCGGCCTACCACCTCGCCCAGGCGGGCGTCGACGTGCTGGTGCTCGAGAAGGCGCAGTTCCCGCGCGAGAAGGTCTGCGGCGACGGGCTCACCCCTCGCGCCGTGAAGCAGCTGGTCGCGATGGGCATCGAGACCCTCGCCCCCAACGGGGAAGCGCAGCATGGGTGGATCAAGAACCACGGGCTGCGCATCATCGGCGGTGGGATGCGGATCCAGGTGCCATGGCCCGAGCTCGCCAGCTTCCCGTCCTACGGACTCGTGCGGCCCCGCCAGGACTTCGACGAGGTGCTGGCCCGCACCGCGCAGAAGGCCGGCGCGCGGCTGCTCGAGAGCACGACGGTGACCGCGCCGCTGCTCGACGAGCGGTCCGGCCGCGTCGTCGGTGTCACGACCAGGGACGGCCGCAGCTACCGCGCTCCGCTGGTCATCGTGGCGGACGGCAACTCGTCCCGCTTCTCCCTCTCCCTCGGGATCCGCAAGCGGGACGACCGGCCGATGGGCGTCGCCTTCCGCAAGTACTTCCGCTCGCCCCGACACGACGACGACTGGCTCGAGTCCTGGCTCGAGCTGTGGGACGGACCGCAGGCAGGAC
>JAVEEE010000163.1 GCA_030840615.1 Frankiaceae bacterium
CCCCGCATGGAGGGCTGCCGCGCTGACGTTGACCCGCTGGGTCAGCGCGGCCCGGGAAGGAGCTGACGAACGTTCATGGACGCATCGTACGGCACCGGCCCGCACCGGCGCTCAACCTTTGCTGCGCCGCCGGTGGAATTGCGCCATGATGCCCGCAGCGGAGACGGCACGGGGGGCAACACGGTGGTCGACGACAGCACGTCGCCGTTCGACGCTGCCTTTCCCGGACCGGCGCTGCCCCTGGACGACGACGTACGCCGTCTTCTCATCGCCCAGCAGCGGTTCTCCGACGCCCCGCCCGAGCCTGAAGCGCTTCATCAGCTGTTGATCGAGCTCGCTCAGTGGGTGGCCGACGCCGACGGCGCGGTCTTCGAGCGGATCGAGGGCTCGGACCTCGTCTACAGCAATGCCTGTGGCCTGCTCGCCGACAGCGTCGGGACCCGCGCCCCGCGAGGAGGGACGCTGTCCGATCTCGTGATCGCCACCGGGCAACCCCAGGTCAGCCCCGACTCCCTGAACGACGGGCGCGCCGACACGTCGGCCTGTCGGTGGCTGGGAATCGGCTCGATGGTCCTGTTCCCGCTGCGGAACGCGCTCGACACAGCCGCGGTCGTGACCGTGGTGAGCGCAACGGCCGGGAGAATGACCGAACGCCATGCAGCCGTGCTGCGCCCGCTGCTGGCGCTGGCCGCCGCCAGGCTCGCGCACGTGGCCGCGTTCAACGAACGGCTGGCCTCGGACAAGCTGCTCGCCACGGTCGGCGAAGGCAGTCGCGCCATCCTCGTGGCCGACCAGCCGGCCGCCGAGCTCTGTCATTGGGCGGCGCGCATGGTCGACGCGCCCTTCGCGGTCTTTCTGCAGCCCGACGCCGAGGGAAATCTCGTCACGGTTGCCCAGGAAGGAGCGGCGCTCGCGCCCATGGTCCTCCCGCGGGACAAACCCTCGGTCATGCGCGCAGCGTTCGAGAGTGGCCGGCTCCAGCTGATCGCCGACTATCGCGATCACGAAGGGACGTCAGCCCGGGTCGTCGAGATCCTCGACGAGGCGGGGCTCACCGACGCCCACTCAGGTGCGGCGCTGCCGGTGACGAGCGGCGGTCAGCCCATCGGTGTCCTCGCGATGGTGATGCGCGATCGGATGACGGCCGGCCACGCGGCGATGCTCGGTCTCGTCAACGTGTTGGCGACCGAGGCGGGACTCGCGATCGAAAGAGACAACCTGCAGCATCAGCTCGAGGAACAGGCGCGCACCGACGACCTCACCGGCCTACCGAACCGGCGCGTCTGGCACGAGCGGCTCGCGCTGGAGATCGCTCGCTCGACGCGTACGAAGGCGCCGCTGTCCCTGATCCTGCTCGACCTCGATCACTTCAAGGACTTCAACGACTCGCACGGGCATCAGGCCGGCGACGACATGTTGATCGCCGTCGCGCGAGCGTGGGGTGGGGAGCTCCGTGAAACCGACCTGCTGGCGCGGCTCGGAGGCGAAGAGTTCGCGGTGCTGCTGCCGGACACGCCGATCGAGACGGCCGGCGCGACGGGCAAACGCCTCTTGCACGCGGTTCCGCGGGGACTGACGGCATCCGCCGGGCTGGCGCAGTGGTGCGGCGAGGACACCGACGCGCTCTACCGCCGCGCCGACGAGGCCCTCTACGCTGCGAAGGCGGCCGGGCGCAACCAGCTGATGACCGCGAAAGACGAGCCCGAGGACTGACCGACTCCGCCCGGCCGATGCGTCGGCCGGGCGAACCGGCATTGTGAGCGGGTGACCTCCGTCGACAACGACGTCGCGCCGACCCCGGCGCGCGTGCCGAGACGATGGCTGCGCGACGAGCTCTGGCTGGTTTTCGCCCTCACCCTCGGCGCGTCCGGCGTCCGGTCCGCGTTGCATCTCATCGTCGACGTCGCCAGCGGCGTGCCGCTGTCACGTCAAACGGCAACGCTGAACTCGTCGGCGGCTCCCACACACCATTGGCTCGATCTCGCGATCCAGCTGATCTCGCTCGGACTCGGCGTCGTACCGGTGCTGCTGGTGTTCCATCTGCTCACCCGCTCGGGCGAGGGCCGCGCGGACATCGGACTGGACACCACCCGACTCCGGTCGGATGTGTTCCGCGGGATGTTGCTCGCGGCGGTGGTGGGGGGCGCCGGCCTCGGCTTCTACCTCATCGTGCACGCGACCGGCGTCAACCTCACGGTCGTCGCGGAGAACTTGCCCGACGTCTGGTGGCGCTATCCGGTGCTGCTGCTGTCGGCGGCGCAGAACGGGCTGCTGGAAGAAGTGCTCGTGGCAGGTTATCTGCTGCACAGACTGCGCCAGCTGGGCTGGAGCGACAACCGGGCGCTCGCCCTCAGCGCGGTCATCCGGGGCAGCTACCACCTCTACCAAGGGCTCGGCGGGTTCGCGGGCAACGTAGTGATGGGGCTGATCTTCGGCCGCCTCTACCAGCGATGGGGACGGTGCGCGCCTCTGTTCGTGGCACACACACTGATGGACGCGGTGGCGTTCATCGGTTACGCGCTGCTCGTCGGCCGGGTGGGTTGGCTGCCACGACCGTGACCACGTGGCGGCGGAGCACGCCAGGTGCGAAGTGGCGTCAGCAAGCAGGTGACCAGGGCGCCGAGTGCCACCCCGGCGACGACGTCGGAGGGGTAGTGGAGTCCGAGAGACACGCGGGAGGCAGCCACCGCTAGGCACAGCAACGACGCTGCGGCGACGACGACTCGTGAGGGCAGTCCATGCAGCAGCGACACCAGGACGACGGCGAGGGGCAGGTAGACGGACGCGGCCCCGGACGAATGTCCCGACGGGAAGCTGAAGCTGTGAGCGTGCGCCAGCGGATGAGGTAGGACGGGCCGAGGTCGGCGGATGCTCTCCTTCAACACCACGTCAGTCAGCAAGGTGATCACTCGCACGGCAGCGACGAAGAGTGCGTCGCCGGCTCGTCCGCGCCACCACAGCATGATGGCGGCCAAGGCGGCAATCGCGTCCACGATCCACGGCGAGCCGAAGCCGGTGACAACTCGGGACACGTCCGCGACCGCTGGATGGCGCAGGACGAAGAGATGCACATTGACGACGGCGCGCCAATCGATCGAGCCCGGTCCGAACATGCCCGTCTCGACGGCAACGGCTGAAGCCGTCAGCACCGCAACCAACGCAACGGATGTGAGGTGCCGGCGGCCGGGGCCGATGCCGGTTACCGCGACTGACGGGTTGTTGAGGGGTTTGAACAAGTCGTCGTTCACAGGCGTTGGGTCTGCGTCGGTTCCGGCGGGTCGGCGACGCCCGGCCGGGTGGCCAGGTGCAGCGAGACGGCCAATCCGACGATGACGACGGCGGGGAGCAGCCACCATGCCTGCACGTGTCCGGCGTGCACGAGAAGTGCTGTCAGGGCGAGACCGAGGACGACACCAACCGCGATGCGCCAGTCGTCACCGACGACGAAGTCGTACCAGAAGGCGCCGAACGCGCGAAGCTTTCTCACGCCGGCTCCGCTACGAGCCGCGCCTGCCGGCCGCGTTCGCGACGCAGCCACGCCACGAGGCCGATCGAGGTCACGGCGACGACGGCGATGACACCGAGGAGGGCGGCGTCGCTGCCGGGCCATGACACGCCGGCACCTTCAGCGCCCCAGAAGGTGCCGAAGCTGGTGAGCATCACGCCGACGACGAACTTCAGCGTGTTCTCCGGGACCCGGGACAGCGGCTGGTGGACCGCGATGCCTACGGCGACGATGACAACCACCGCAGCGACAGCACCGACGACCGCTAGCGGGATGTTGCCTTGGTTAGCGCCGAACGTGACGACGATGAACGCGACTTCCAGTCCTTCGAGCAGGACGCCTTTGAAAGAGATGGTGAACGAATACCAGTCGTCGATGAACGCGCGCTCCGCTCGCGCGGCCGCTGTGGCTTCGGTCGTGTGCTCGTTGTAGATCGCATCCTCGTCGTGCAGCGCCTTGAATCCGCTGGCGCGCAAGATCGCCTTCCGGAGCCACTGCAACCCGAAGATCAGCAGCAACGCACCGACGACGAGCCGAAGCGCATCGATCGGGATCGCGGTCAGCGCCGGCCCGAGAACCGCCACGAACGTCGCCAGCGCGATCCCTGCGGCCCCGACGCCGTACCAGGTGGATCGCCAACCACGGGTGGTTCCGACAGCCAGGACGATGGTGAGCGCCTCGACCGCTTCGACCGCGCAGGCCAGGAAGACGCTGAGAACCAGCAGCGTGTCACGCATGTGGCAGCTCCGGATCGTCCGCGGCCGCGGCTGCGACCTCCTG
>JAVEEE010000164.1 GCA_030840615.1 Frankiaceae bacterium
CGAGCCAGTGCACGGTCGGCGACGAGGGCTTCTTGGCGCGCTTGGCGCCGGCAGGCGGCACAACTGAACTGTAGTGGAAGGACTTGACAGTTCAAGTCATTTCCATAGTCTGTGACTTGAAGGTTCAAGTCACCCCGCCGTGGTCTTGGAGGATGCGATGCCAGCCGTCACCGTCGAGAACCCGCTGGTGCTGCCGCGGGTGCGACGTCCCGACCCGGCTCGGACGGCCGACCGCCCGGTCAAGCGCGTGACGCAGGCACATCGACAGATGGAAGGCGCCGGGTTCGAGATCTGGCGCCCATTTCCCGGGCCTGTCTCGCTGGCCGACTCGGACCCGTTCCTGCTGCTCGACCAGCTGGGACCGCGCCTCAACGGCCCGGCCGAGGCCGCAGGTGCCCCGTGGCATCCGCACCGCGGCTTCGAGACCGTCAGCTACGTGATGGACGGGGAGATCTCCCATCACGACACCAACGGAGGCGGCGGGGTGATCGCCGAGGGCGACACCCAGTGGATGACCGCTGGGTCCGGCATCCTGCACGACGAGCTGCCGACCGAACGTTCCTACCGGCTCGGCGGACCTGCCCACGCCGTCCAGCTCTGGGTGAACCTGCCGAGTGCGCTGAAGTTCACCCCGCCGCGATACCAGGCGATCACCCGTGGCGACCTGGTGCTGCTGACGAGCGACGACGGTGGCGCGCTACTGCGTCTGGTCGCCGGCGATCTCGCGGGCCACACAGGACCTGGCGCAACACACACCCCGATCAGCTATGTGCACGCGACGATCACGCCAGGTGCGCAGCTGTCGTTGCCGTGGAGCCCGGACTTCAGCGCGATGGCATACGTCTTGACCGGCCAAGGCTCGGCGGGCCCGGAGCAACGCCTCATCGGCGACCACCAGCTCGTCGAGTTCGGTCCCGGTGACACCGTCGTCCTCCGAGCCGCCGACCGCATGACAGGCGGCTGGGACGCGCTGGACGTGCTGGTGCTGGGCGGCCTGCCGATCCGGGAGCCGATCGCGCACTACGGACCGTTCGTGATGAACACCCGCGACGAGATCCAACAGGCGGTCGACGACTACCAGGCAGGCCGGCTCGGGATCATCCCGGCCGATCAGATGGCTCCACGTCGCTGGTCCTGACGACTCGGCCACCGCACATCGAGCCCCGCGCACAACCGAGAGGAGTTCACAGTGACAAGGATCGGCGTCATCCTCGGCAGCACCCGTCCCGGCCGCAGGGGCGAGGCCGTCGCCCACTGGGTGATGGACATCGCGACCAAGCGCACGGACGCGGAGTTCGACCTGATCGACCTGGCCGACTACCCGTTGCCGCATCTCGACGAGCCACTCCCCCCGTCGATGGGGCAGTACCAGAACGCTCACACCCAGGACTGGGCAGCAAAGATCGATCAGTACGACGGGTTCGTCATCGTGACCCCGGAGTACAACCACTCCACGTCCGGGGTGCTGAAAAACGCCATCGACTACCTGTACGCCGAATGGAACAACAAGGCCGTCGGCTTCGTCTCCTACGGAGCCGTCGGGGGCGCGCGCGCCGCTGAACACCTGCGGCTCATCTCCGGTGAGCTGCAGATGGCTGACGTCCGCACTCAGGTCGCGCTGTCGATGTTCACCGACTTCGTGAACTTCACGGACCTGGTCCCCGGCGACTATCAGGTCCAGGCCCTCGACCGGCTCATCGACGAGGTCATCGCCTGGAGCAGCGCACTCGCACCGCTGCGCGCCGCCCGAGACGTGACATCGGCCGTAAGATCAGCCTGACCTCTCTAGGAGGCAGGGTGCCCACATTCCAGATGGTCTACGGGGACGACGAGCAGGTCGTGCGTGAGACGTTCCACGATGTCGAAGTGCAACGCGAAGACGGATGGGTCGTGCTGTTCCGTGGAGAGGACGCGATCCTCCGGGTGCAGGAAGCGCACGTCCAGTCGCTAGAAGAAGTCACCGACTAGGTGCACTGAACAGCGCTCAGGCAGCCGCCGTCGCACCGGCGCCGGACTCGAGCGCTTCCCGGACGACATCCGCGACGTCGGCAACGAGCCGCACGTCGAGCTGTTCCCGGACAGCAGCAGGCACATCGTCGAGGTCGGGCGCGTTGCGTTGCGGCAGGAAGACCGTGGTCAGCCCGGCGCGGTGCGCGGCCAGCAGCTTCTGCTTCACGCCGCCGATCGGCAGCACGCGGCCGTTGAGGGTGACCTCGCCTGTCATGCCGACATCCGAGCGGACCGGTCGACCGGTGGCGAGCGACGCGAGTGCGGTCACCATGGTGACGCCGGCCGAGGGGCCGTCCTTCGGAATGGCACCGGCCGGGACGTGCACGTGTAGTGACCGGCCGAAGTCGGCGGTGTCGATGCCCAGCTGCTGGCCATGGGCCTTCAGGTAGGACAGCGCGATGTGCGCCGACTCCTTCATCACGTCACCGAGCTGACCGGTCAGGGTCAGCGCGGCCTCCCCCGGCATCGACGTGGCCTCGACGAACAAGACATCGCCTCCGGCGCCGGTCACCGCAAGGCCGGTAGCAACGCCGGGAACGGCGGTGCGCTCGGCACTCTCCGGGGTGAAGCGGGGCCGGCCGAGGTAACCGGCGAGCGTGTCGGCGGTGACGTGTACGGGGTTGATCGAAGGCTCGGCTGCCAGCGCGGTCGCCACCTTGCGCAGCACCCGCGCAATCGCCCGCTCGAGCTGTCGGACGCCGGCCTCTCGCGTGTGCTCGCCGGCGATCAACCGCAACGCACCGTCGTCGATGTCGACGTCGGTCGGGTCCAGCGCAGCCCGCGACAGCTGCCGCGGGAGCAGGTGGTTGCGGGCGATGGCGACCTTCTCGTCCTCGGTGTAACCGTCGAGCCGGACGACCTCCATCCGGTCGAGCAGCGCATCCGGAATCATCTCCGCGACGTTCGCCGTGGCCAGGAAGAGCACGTCGGACAGGTCGAGCTCGAGCTCCAGGTAATGGTCGCGGAACGTGTGGTTCTGCGCCGGGTCGAGCACCTCGAGCAGCGCACTCGACGGATCGCCACGGAAGTCGGTGCCGAGCTTGTCGACCTCGTCGAGCAACACGACCGGGTTCATCGAACCGGCCTCGCGAATCGCCCGGACGATGCGGCCCGGCAACGCACCGACGTAGGTGCGCCGGTGACCGCGGATCTCCGCCTCGTCGCGGACGCCACCGAGCGCGACCCGGACGAAGTTGCGTCCGAGGGCGCGGGCGACGGACTCCCCCAGGGACGTCTTGCCGACACCGGGCGGCCCGACCAGCGCGAGCACTGCTCCGCTGCCACGACCGCCGACGAGCTCCATGCCACGTTCGGCGCGACGTGCTCGCACGGCCAGGTGTTCGACGATCCGGTCCTTGACGTCGTCGAGGCCTTCGTGGTCGGCGTCGAGCACTCCGCGCGCCGCGGCGACATCCGTGCTGTCCGTCGTACGCGTCGACCATGGAAGCTCGAGGACGGTGTCGAGCCACGTGCGGATCCAGCCCGCCTCCGGGCTCTGGTCGCTGCCCCGCTCGAGTTTGCCGACCTCGCGAAGCGCGGCCTCGCGCACCTTGTCGGGAAGATCAGCCTGCTCGACCCGGCCGCGGTAGTCCTCGGCCCCGTCCGGCTCGTCCTCACCGAGCTCCTTGCGGATCGCGGCGAGCTGCTGACGCAGCAGGAACTCCCGCTGGCTCTTCTCCATGCCCTCGCGGACGTCGTCGCGGATGCGGTCGGAGACCTCGAGCTCGGCCAGGTGGTTGCGGCCCCACTCGATCAGCTTCTCCAGCCGCTCGTCGACGTCGGACTTCCCGAGCAACCAGAGCTTCTGCTCCAGGTCGAGGTAGGGCGCATATCCAGCGGAGTCGCTGAGCAGTGCCGGGTCGGTCATCCGCTGCACGTTGTCGACGAACTGCCAGGCACCGCGCTGCTGCAGGATCGACACGACGACTGCCTTGTAGGACGCGGCGAGCTCAGTGGTGCGGTCGGTGGCAGGCGAGCTGTCGACCAGGGTGGCTTGCACCCACAGGGCCGCGCCGGCGCCCGAAACCCCCGCGCCGATGTGGGCCCGTTGCAGACCGCGCACGACAGCGGCCGGCTCGCCGCTGGGAAGTCGGCCGACCTGCTCGATGACGGCCAGCACCCCGTCCGGGCCGTAGGCGCCATCCACCCGCGGCACCAGCAGCAGCCGCGACTCGGCGGCCGAACGAGCGGCGTCGACGGCGGCCTGGGCCTCGTTGTCGAGCACGATCGGTGCCACCATGCCGGGCA
>JAVEEE010000091.1 GCA_030840615.1 Frankiaceae bacterium
CCATGACGTCGAGAATCGACTGACGCGCTTCGTGCGCCTGCTGCAGAGCGGACGCGAGCACCGACGCCGGGATGCCGTCGAGCTTGGTGTCGAGCTGAAGCGCGGTGACGAAGTCGCGCGTGCCCGCGACCTTGAAGTCCATGTCGCCGAACGCGTCCTCGGCGCCGAGGATGTCGGTCAGCGTCACGTAGTCGCTGCCCTCGTTGATGAGACCCATCGCGATGCCCGCGACAGAAGCCCGCAGCGGCACGCCCGCTGCCATCAGCGACAGCGTCGACGCGCAGACCGAACCCATCGACGTCGAGCCGTTGGAGCTCAGCGCCTCGGAGACCACGCGGATCGCGTAGGGGAACTCCTCCTTGCTCGGCACGACCGGGATCAACGCCCGTTCGGCGAGTGCGCCGTGGCCGATCTCGCGACGCTTCGGCGACCCGACGCGGCCGGTCTCACCGGTCGAGTAGGGCGGGAAGTTGTAGTGGTGCATGTAGCGCTTGCGCGTCTCCGGGTTGAGCGTGTCGATCATCTGCTCCATGCGCAGCATGTTCATCGTCGCGACGTTGAGGATCTGCGTCTCGCCCCGCTCGAACAGCGACGACCCGTGCACCCGCGGTACGACGTTGATCGCGGCCGACAGCGGACGAATGTCCTTGATGCCGCGACCGTCGATGCGCACACCGTCGCTGATGATGCGCTGGCGGACAAGCTTCTTGGTGAGCGAGCGGTAGGCGGCGGAGATCTCCTTCTCACGGCCCTCGAAGTCAGCCGCGACCTTTTCCTTTGCGAGCTCCTTGACCCGGTCGAGCTCGGTCTCGCGCTCCTGCTTGTCGGCGATGGTCAAGGCCGCCGAGAGCTCGGCGGAAACCGCCGCCGTGACCGCGGCCAGCACGTCATCGCCGTAGTCGAGGTAGACGGGGAACTCACGCGTCGGCTTCGCAGCCTTCGAGGCCAGCTGCTGCTGCGCCTCGGCGAGCTGCTTGAGGAACGGCTTCGCAGCCTCGAGGCCACCGGCCACGACCTCCTCGGTCGGTGCCTGCGCACCGCCGCGGACCAGCTCGATCGTGTTGGCGGTCGCTTC
Source organism: Frankiaceae bacterium (assembly GCA_030840615.1). GTDB lineage: Bacteria > Actinomycetota > Actinomycetes > JAFAQI01 > JAFAQI01 > JAFAQI01. Next base: position 1,076 of record JAVEEE010000091.1, read on the forward strand.
CGCCTCGACCATCATGATCGCGACGTCGCCGCCGTCTACGACCCGGCCGGCGACGACCATGTCGAACACGGCGCGCTCGAGCTCGCTGTGGCTCGGGAACGGCACCCATTCACCCTCGATGAGGGCGACCCGCACGGCCGCGACGGGACCGGAGAACGGCAATCCGGCGAGCAGCACGCTGCACGCGGCGCCGTTGATCGCGATCACGTCGTAGAGGTGGTCGGGATTGAGTGCCAGGATCGTCGAGACGATCTGGATCTCGTTGCGCAGGCCCTTGGCGAACGAGGGGCGCAGCGGCCGGTCGGTGAGCCGGCAGGTGAGGATCGCGTCCTCGCTCGGGCGTCCCTCGCGACGGAAGAACGAGCCGGGGATCTTGCCTGCGGCGTACTGCCGCTCCTCGACGTCGACGGTCAGCGGGAAGAAGTCGAGGTTGTCCTTGGGGTTCTTCGACGCGGTTGTTGCCGACAGCACCATCGTGTCTGCCCGCTCACCCGCGCCCCCGCCCAGGTAGGTGACGACCGAGCCGGCGGCCTGTTGAGCGAGGTGGCCGGCCTCGAATCGGATCGTGCGCTCGCCGAGCGACGACTTGAGCGTGGTCTCGGCGGTTTGAACCTTCTTGCCCTCCAACGGGCTCTCCTGTCGTGCGGGGCGCACGCACCTGACCACGAGGGCCCCGGTCTTCGATCGAAGCGTTCGGTCCGTTCTCCACGGACTCGAACGCCACTACCGGAGACCGGCGCTCGCCGTCGGCCGCGCGGCAGCGCGCCCGTCCTGCACCGGCCCGGATTTGAGCCGACGCCACCTTGTTTGCGCTAGCGGCGAAGACCAAGTCGTTCGATCAACGCGCGATAGCGCTGCACGTCCTTCTGCTCCAGGTAGCGCAGCAGCCGCCGGCGACGGCCGACGAGCTGGAGCAGCCCACGCTGGGTGTGGAAGTCGTGCCGATGTTGCTTCATGTGCTCGGTCAGGTCGTTGATGCGCCGGGTCAGCAGCGCGACCTGGACCTCCGGGGAACCCGTGTCGCCGTCGGCAGTGGCGTAGTCGGTGATGATCTGTTGCTTGACTGCGTTGTCGAGCGGCACGCGCGGTTTCTCCTGATTTCATCCGGCCCTGGGGGCTGTACCTCGTCCTCGCGGACGGGGCCTGGCCACGGAGGGCAGACAACTACGAACACGCACAGGGTACAGGAAACGGGCTGTTCAGGCCGGGCCGAGCAGTTCCCGCGTACGCCGGACGTCGTCGGCCATCTGCTCGATCAGCGGCTCGACGCCCTCGAACTTGACCATTCCGCGCAGACGCTCCGTGAACTCCACTCGGACATGTTCGCCGTAGAGGTCGAGGTCGGCGTCGAGAACATAGGCCTCGACCCGGCGCTCGGTGCCGTCGAACGTGGGGTTGGTGCCGATGGAGATCGCCGCCGGCATCCGGTCATCCCCACCCTTGCCGCCCTCCCGACCCCAGCGGACCAGCCAACCCGCGTAGACACCATCGGCCGGGACCGCGGTGTCCTCGGGGACCTCGACGTTGGCGGTGGGGTAGCCCATCGGCCTACCCCGGCCGTTGCCACGCACGACCGGCCCACCGACCGAGTAGAGCCGTCCTAGCCCCTCGGCCGCGGCGCGGACGTCACCCTCGGCGATCCGTGTCCTGATCCACGTCGAGGACACCGGCTCATCGCCGCCGCCGAGCAGATGCACGGCGTCGACCGTGAAGCCGAGCTCATCGCCGACCTTGGCGAGAAGCTCGACGTCTCCGGCCTGGCGATGGCCGAAGCGGAAGTTCTCCCCGACGACGATGTGCACCGTGTGCAACGTGTCGACGAGCAGCCGGTGCACGAACTCCTCCGCCGTCCACTCCGAGACCTCGCGGGTGAACGGAAGCACCAGCATCCGGTCGATGCCGAGCTCGCCGAGCAGCTGCGCGCGCTGGTGCAAGCTGCCGAGCATCAACGGGACGGGGCGGCCCACCACTTTGGCGGGGTGCGGGTCGAACGTGACGACGACACTGGACGCTGCGCGGTCACGAGCGGCGGTGACCGCGCGCTCGAGGATGGACCGATGACCGAGGTGCACGCCGTCGTAGACACCGATCGACACGACGCTTGGCCCCCAGTCGGCGGGGACCTGCTCGAGAGAGTTCCAGCGCTGCACGCGACCACTGTATGAAGAGGCGCCGCTAACTCTCGGGTCCGGCACCACCGCTCAGCAGGTGCAGCGCCTCCTTGCGGGCGCGGCGCATCACGTCGCTCGCCGCCGCGATGGCGGCGGCCTCGGCATGCTGCGCGCGGGCACGGACGTCGGTGTGCAGCCGCTCGA
>JAVEEE010000109.1 GCA_030840615.1 Frankiaceae bacterium
GAGCGGTCCGGACTTGCCTTCGGGTCGCAGTGCCGCGTCGACCGGCCAGATCGTGCCCTCGGCCGTGACCTCCGAGCAGACGCGCATCATCGCGGCTGCCAGCGCTGCGGCGCCGGCATCGGCGGGCTCCGCGACGAAGACGACGTCGACGTCGCTGACGTAGTTGAGCTCGCGGCCGCCGCACTTGCCCAACCCGATGACGGCGAGGCGGCTGCCGGTGGGGTGCTCGCGCCGGGCGACATCGAGCGCAGCGCCGAGGGTGCCCTCGGCAAGGTCGGCGAGCTCGGCGGCGACGTCGTCCACCTGGACGCTGCCGGACAGGTCGCGGGCGGCGAGCGTCAGCAGGCGGCGCTTGTAGGCGATGCGCAAGGCGTCGTACGCCGGTCGGCCGGTGAGCCCGTCGACCGCCTCAGCGAGCGAGCCGAGCAGCCCGAGTCGGCTCGGGCGGGACGCGGCGATCGCGTCGTCGCGGAGCACCTGCCAGTCGCCGGGGTGTCTGGCGAGGTGGTCGGCGAGCGCAGAGCTCGCCCCGAGGACCAAGAACAGCCGCCGGCGCAGTCCGTCGTTTCGGCGGAGCTCGCGCATCAGGGCGGAGCGGTCGGTGCGGCCGGTGCGGTCGGTGGCGGTAGCGTCCGCCAGCCGGCTCAGGCCGGTGAGGGCGAGGTCGGGGTCGGCGGCGGCGGCGAGCTGGTCGACGACGTCGCGGTCGACGTCGGGGTCGATGCCGAGCTGGTCGAGCGTCGACTTCGCGGCGGCGGGGTCGGCGAACCCGATGCTGGCCAGCCGATGTTCGGCGCTGACCACCCGTTCCGGCCTCGTCACGCCCGAACGCTAGCCCGGAGCGATCCCGGCTGCCCGGCCTCAGCCGGTCACGAGTCGCGCGAAGCGCTGCGCGAGCAACTCGCCCGTCGCCGACAGCTGATCCTGCGCCGCCGCGACCTCGGCCACCACCTCCGACGGCTCACGGCCCAGCGACGCCCGCACCGCCGAGGCATCGGACTGCGCCCAGTCGGCCACCATCGGCAGAGTCGCCTCGAAGTGGAACTGCAGCCCCCACGCGACCTCGCCGACCCGGAACGCCTGCACGGCGTAACGGTCCGACGACCCCAGCAGCACCGCGTCCGTCGGCAACGTCGTCACCGCGTCGAAGTGCCACTGAACGACCGGCAGCGGTCCTTCCGGCAGCAGCTCGTCGGGCATCGTCACGTCGACCGACCCGAGGCCCAGCTCCGGGCCGAGCGCCCCCCGCTCGACGTAGCCACCGGTCGCCGCGGCGAGCATCTGCGCGCCTAGACAGATGCCGATCGTGGGCACTCCGTCGTCGACCGCCGTGCGCAGCAGTGTGCGCACCGCCGGCAGCCAGTCGGCCACATCGTCGTCCATGCATCCCATCGGCCCGCCGAGCACGATCAGGGCGTCGCCCTCGACCGACGTCGGCACCCGGTGCCCTAGATAAGGATGGATGGGATGCACATCGAGCCCCGCCGCAGGCAGCCACTCCTGCAGCCAGCCGAGTCCTTCGGACGGGGTGTGCTGAACGATGAGAGCGCGGGCCACGGGAGGCCTAGAGCACCGGCAGGTAACGCGTGAGCTCGAACGGTGTGACCTGCTGACGGTAGGACTCCCACTCGGCCCGCTTGTTGCGCAGGAAGAAGTCGAAGACGTGCTCCCCCAGGGTCTCCGCCATCAGCTCGGAGGTTTCGAGCGTCTTGATCGCGTCGGACAACGAGCCGGGCAGCGGCGAGATGCCCAACGCCCGGCGCTCGCCGTCGGTCAGCGCCCACACGTCGTCCTCGGCGCCGTCGGGCAGGTCGTAACCCTGCTCGATCCCCTTCAACCCGGCCGCAAGCATCACCGCGAACGTGAGGTAGGGGTTGCACGACGAGTCGGGCGAGCGGATCTCGACACGCGTCGAGTTGCCCTTCTGCGGCTTGTACATCGGGACGCGGACGAGCGCCGAGCGGTTGTTGTGTCCCCAGCAGACGTACGCCGGGGCTTCGCCGCCGCCCCACAGCCGCTTGTAGGAGTTGACCCACTGGTTGGTCACCGCTGTCATCTCGGCCGCATGCGTGAGCAGACCCGCGACGAAGGCCTTGCCGACCTTCGACAGCTGGAACTGGTCGCTCGCGTCGTGGAACGCGTTGCGGTCGCCCTCGAACAACGACAGGTGCGTGTGCATCGCCGAGCCGGGTTGGTCGGTGAACGGCTTCGGCATGAACGACGCGTAGATCCCCTGCTCGAGCGCCACCTCCTTGACGACGAGCCGCATCGTCATCAGGTTGTCGGCCGTGGTCAGCGCGTCGGCGTAGCGCAGGTCGATCTCCTGCTGCCCCGGCGCGACCTCGTGGTGGCTGTATTCCACCGAGATGCCCATCCGTTCGAGCATCGTGATGGCTTGCCGTCGGAAGTCGTGACCGAGGTCGTGCGGGGTCTGGTCGAAGTAGCCGCCGGCGTCGATGGGCTCCGGCCGCATGACGTCGGCGGTCGGTCGGTCTTGCAGCAGGAAGAACTCGACCTCGGGGTGCACGTAGAAGGTGAAGCCGAGCTCGGCCGCCTTCTGCATGACCCGGCGCAGCACGTGCCGCGGGTCGGCGTAGGACGGCGTACCGTCCGGCATCAGGATGTCGCAGAACATCCGCGCGGTGCCGGGCGCCTCACCGCGCCAGGGCAACACCTGGAACGTCGACGGATCGGGGCGGGCGAGCATGTCCGACTCGGCGACCCGGGCGAATCCCTCGATGGCCGATCCGTCGAAGCCGATGCCCTCCGCGAACGCACCCTCCAGCTCCGCCGGAGCGACGGCCACCGACTTCAGGAAGCCCAGGACGTCGGTGAACCACAGCCGGACGAAGCGGATGTCGCGCTCTTCGATGGTGCGCAGGACGAACTCCTGCTGGCGCTCCATGCGTCCACCCTACGGCGGACAGATGACGAGCGCGTTTCCGGCGCGGGACGAGGCGGAGGGCCGGCGGCAGTCAGGCGGCGGTGAGCGCGGCGGCGAGCTCGTCGAGCGGCAGCCCCTTGGTGACGATCGCGTCCGCGCCGAGGGCTTCGGCCCGGTCACGTAGGTCGAGCGTGTCCTCCGACGTGTGCATCACGATGCGGGCATCGGGGCAGGCCCGGCGCAGCTCGGCGAGCACCTCGATGCCGTTGCCGCCGGGCATGCGGTTGTCGAGCACGATCGCCCTCGGCCCGTGCGCGGCGGCGAGCGTCAGACCGCCACCCGCATCCGACGCGACGAGCACCACGGTCCAGCCGGCCACCCGCAACATGTAGGCCTGCACGGCGGAGCAGACCGCGGCGTTGTCGTCCACGATCAGCAGCGTCCCGTCCGCGCCCATGCCCTAAGAGTCGGGCTCTTGGGCGGCTCTTTCCATCGCTTGATCGGTTCAGGACGATCAGCCGTTCGGATGGCACTCGGTGCTTGCGCCGTAGGCTCGACATGTGCCGCAGCTGCGCGTTGCCCTCGCCCAGGTCGACGTCACCGTTGGTGACATCGCGGGCAACGCTGCCACTGTCGCGGCGTGGACGGCGAAGGCCGCCGCAGCCGGCGCGCACCTGGTGCTGTTCCCGGAGATGGCGCTGACCGGCTATCCGCCGGAGGACCTCGTGCTGCGCCGCTCGTTCCTGCAGGCGTCGCAAGCGACGGTGTCGGCCCTTGCCGAACAGCTGGCGGCGGACGGTCTCGGGGACGTCGCCGTCGTGGTCGGCTATCTCGACGCGTGCCCGGAGCCCGCACCCCGGCTCGGCCGGCCCGCCGGCGAGCCGCAAAACGCCGCGGCGATGCTGCAGCGTGGCCACGTCATCGCGCGCTATGCGAAGCACCACTTGCCCAACTACGGCGTCTTCGACGAGTTCCGCTACTTCGTCGCCGGAGACGTGCTGCCCGTCGTCCGGCTGCACGGAGTCGACGTCGCCATGACGGTCTGCGAGGACCTGTGGCAGGAGGGCGGGCCCATCACCGCGTGCCGCGACGCGGAGGTCGGGCTCGTCGTCAACATCAACGGGTCACCGTACGAGCGGATGAAGGACGACGTCCGTTGCGAGCTCAGCCGGCGCCGGGCTGCCGAGGCCGGCGCGACCCTGGCCTACGTCAACATGGTCGGCGGCCAGGACGAGCTGGTCTTCGACGGCGACTCGCTCGTCGTCGCTCCCGACGGGCGCGTGCTGGCCCGCGCCGCGCAGTTCGAGGAAGCCCTCCTCGTCGTCGACCTCGACCTCCCCGCCGCGACCGGGGAGCGCACCGGGCCGGTCGACGTCCGCGACGGTACGACGATGCGCATCGAGCGCGTCACGACCGACACGCAACCGCTGCCGCCGTACGACGCGGTGCCAACCTCGCTCGCTCCCCGTCTCGACGACCACGCAGAGGTCTACGCCGCCGTCGTCACCGGCACCCGCGACTACATCCGCAAGAACGGCTTCAGCTCGGTCGTGCTCGGCCTGTCCGGCGGCATCGACTCAGCGCTCGTCGCGGCCATCGCCGCGGACGCGATCGGCGCCGCCAACGTGCACGTCGTCGGCATGCCGAGCCGCTACTCCTCCGACCACAGCGTCAGCGACGCCGAGGAGCTCGCCCGGCGGATGGGCCTGCACTGGCAGCTGATGTCCATCGCGCCGATGGTGGAAGCGTTCGAGAAGGCCTTCGCCGACTCTGTAGGGGATATCGGGGGCGGGCTGCACGGGCTCGCCGAGGAAAACCTGCAGTCGCGCATCCGCGGGGTGACGTTGATGGCGATGTCCAACGAGTTCGGCCACCTCGTCCTCACGACCGGCAACAAGAGCGAGATCGCCACCGGCTTCTCCACGCTCTACGGCGACAGCGCCGGCGGTTTCGCGCCGATCAAGGACGTGCCCAAGACGCTCGTGTGGGCGCTGGCGCGCTGGCGCAACGCCGACGCCCGCGCGCGCGGCCAGGTCGAGCCGATCCCGGCGCAGATCATCGACAAGCCTCCGTCCGCGGAGCTGGCGCCCGGGCAGGTCGACGAGGACCGGCTGCCGCCCTACGACGTCCTCGACCGGCTGCTCGACGACTACGTCGAGCGGGACAAGGGCCGCGACGAGCTGCTCGCGCTCGGCCACGACCCCGAGCTCGTCGAGCGGGTGATCCGGCTCGTGGACCTGGCCGAGTACAAGCGCCGGCAGTACCCCCCGGGCCCCAAGATCTCGCCCAAGAACTTCGGCCGTGACCGCCGGCTGCCGATCACGAGCGCCTGGCGCGAGCGCGCGACCTGATCCGGGTGCACACTGGTAGCGGTCGCGTAAGCGGAGCAAGAACACACAACGTCCGGGGACCCGGCTGGGCCTCGAGGCGAGGAGGTTCACGATGACCGAGGCCGAAGGCCTGTCGCCGTACGGCTCACCGCGCTCGGGCGAGCCCATCCGTCGCATCCGCATCCATCACCTGCAGGCGATGAAAGAGCGCGGCGAGCGCTGGGCGATGCTCACCGCCTACGAGCAGTACGCCGCGGCCGTGTTCGACGAGGTCGGCATCCCGGTGCTGCTCGTCGGAGACTCCGCGGCCAACAACGTCTACGGCTACGACAGCACGCTGCCCGTCACCGTTGACGAGCTGCTGCCGCTCGTCGGCGCCGTCACCCGCTCCACCCGGCGGGCGCTCGTCGTCGCCGACATGCCCTTCGGCTCCTACCAGGAGTCACCCGGCCAGGCGCTGCAGACCGCGGTCCGGTTCATGAAGGAAGGCGACGCCCACGCCGTCAAGCTCGAAGGCGGGCGGCAGGTCGTCGGCCAGGTCCGCGCCATCGTCGACGCCGGTGTGCCGGTGATGGCACACATCGGCTTCACGCCGCAGAGCGAGCACGGCCTCGGTGGCTATCGCGTGCAGGGTCGCGGGGAAGCCGCCGAACGGCTGCTGGGTGACGCGCAGGCACTCGAAGCGGCCGGCGCATTCGCCGTCGTCCTCGAGATGGTGCCCGCCGAGGTCGCGGCACAGGTGACCAAGGAGCTGCACATCCCGACCATCGGCATCGGCGCCGGCCCCGACTGCGACGCGCAAGTCATGGTCTGGCAGGACATGGCCGGGCTCAACAACGGGCCCAAGCCGAAGTTCGTCAAGCGTTACGCCGACCTGCGCTCGGTCCTCGCCGACGCGGCACGCAGCTACGCCGAGGAAGTGGCCGGCGGCACCTACCCCGGCCCGGAGCACGCCTACGAGTGACCGCGCGCGGAGGTAACGTCGGCGGATGCGCTTACGACTCATCGCCGTGTCCGCTCTCGTCACCGTTCCCGCGCTCCTCCTCACGACCGGGTCGCCGGCGGGTGCGGCCGCATCGACGGCGCGGGCGACGGTGTTCCTGCCGAACCCGGTCGCGGACCTGCAGGACGAGTCGCTCACCGACCAGAAGGACACCGACTACGCCGCGCTGCAGCCGGCGTACCACTCGGTGACGCTGACCCACCTCGACGGCAGCGGCGGGTTGTCGGGTGACTACGTGCATGTCGCGAGCGAGACCGGCAAGGCGGCAACGAGCAGCGGCGGGGCGTTCGCCTATCACCGTGACGTCGACCAGTTCGAGCAGGTGATGGCCTACTACTGGATCACCGAGGCGCAGCTCTACCTCCAGTCGCTGGGCTTCGGCACCGGCGCTTTCCCGGCGGTCAACAAGCGCAGCGTCCCGGTCAAGATCAACCAGTTCGGTGGCGACAACTCCTTCTTCAAGGACAAGCAGGCCGACATCACCTACGGCAAGGGCGGCGTCGACGACGCGGAGGACGCCGAGGTGATCGTGCACGAGTACGGCCACTCGGTGCAGGCGGACCAGGTGCCGGGCTTCGGGTCGACCGAGGAGTCCGGGGCGATCGGCGAGGGATTCAGCGACTACCTCGCTGTCGAGGTGTCGCACTGGGTCAGCCCGACGAAGGACGAGGCGTGCGTCGCCGACTGGGACTCGGTGTCCTACACGAGAGGCCCGGTGCACTGCCTGCGCCGCGTCGACGGGACGAAGGTCTACCCGCAGGATCTCACCGGTGAGGTGCACGACGACGGCGAGATCTGGTCGAGCGCGCTGTGGTCGATCCGCAAGGCGCTCGGTCCGGCGAAGGCCGACACCGTCATCATCGACGCGCAGTTCGGCTTCGCGGCTGACACGACCATGCGCGCGGCCGCGGCCACCACGATCGCCACCGCGCAACGGCTTTACGGCAACGCGGCAGCCAAGGCCGTGAGCAACGCGTTCAAGGCGCGCGGGCTCGCCTGACGTCGGCTAGGTGTGCTAGCCCAGCTGTCCGGTCAGCACATCGCGTGCCTCGGCCAGTGACGGGCCGTACCACGTGAGGTGCCGACCCGAGACGCACCGCGTTTGCACGTCGGGGAAGGCCTCCGGCCCGTCCTGCGGTGAGAAGGCGTAGGGCTCGTCGGGCAGCACCACCAGGTCATACGCCGGCAGGTCGGCGAGCTCGACCCGCGGATAGCGCTCGGCGTCGCCCGCCATCACGTTGTCGACGCCCAACCGGGCGAGCAGGTCACCGGCGAACGTGTCGCGGCCGAGCACCATCCACGGCCGCCGCCAGATCGGAATCAGCGCCCGGCGTCGGTCACCGGTGTAGTCGGGCTGCCACGACGTGACCGCCTCGTCGAGCCACGACGGGCGTCGGAGCCGACAGGCCAAGCGCAGCATCCGGTCGAGCGAGACCAGCGCGGCGGGCAGCGTCTCGGGTGCGGTGACCCACACCGGCACGCCGAGCGCACGCAAGGCGTCGAGGTCAGCCGGGCGGTTCTCCTCGTCGTTCGCCACCACCACGTCGGGCCGCAGGTCGGCGACGTCGGCGACGCGCGGGTTCTTCGTCCCTCCGATGCGGGCGACGTCGAGGTCGCCGGGATGGGTGCACCAGTCGGTCGCGCCGACGAGCAACCCGGGCGCGGTGACCGCGATCGACTCGGTCAGCGACGGCACCAGCGACACGATCCGGGTGACCGCGCCGGGCACCGCAACCCGCAGGCCCAGATCATCGAGAACGGGCTCATCGAGCTGGAGCTCAGACGTCGGTGACCCGCAACCCGGCATGCGCCTTGTAGCGCCGGTTGACCGAGATCAGGTTGGCGGTGAGCGCCTCGACCTGGTGGGCGTTGCGCAGCCGGCCGGCGTAGATGCCGCGCATGCCCGGGATCTCGGCGGCGAGCGCCTGGACAGCGTCGGTCGCATCGCGGTCGTCACCGAGCACGAGCACGTCAGTGTCGAGCGTGTCGACTTCCGGATCGAGCAGCAGCACGGCGCTGACGTGGTGAAACGCTGCCACCACCCGGCTGTCCGGCAGCAACCCCGCGGCCTGCTGCGCCGCGCTCCCCTCCTCGACGTCGAGCGCGAACGCTCCCTGCGCGTCGAAGCCGAGCGGGTTGACGCAGTCGACGACGATCTTGCCGGTGAGCGCCGGCGCGACCTCCTTGAGCAGGGCCTCGTGCCCTTCCCAGGGGACGGCGACGATGACGACGTCGCCGGCCGCGGCCGCGTCGAGGTTGGCGACGCCGCTCACCCGGGCGCCCTCAGGCAGCGAGCCGGTCAGGTCGGCGGCAGCTGCCTGCGCGCGCTCCGGCGACCGGGAGCCGATCACGACGTCGTGACCGGCGAGGGCGAAGCGACGAGCGAGACCACGGCCCTGGTCACCGGTGCCGCCGAGGAACGCGATGCTCGTCACCGAACCATCGTGTCAGCCGGGCATAACCACCGGCCGACCGGGCGAAAACAAGCCTGAGGCTGGTGCAGGAGTTCGCCGAGCGGCGCAGAAACTCCCCGAGACAGCAGTTGAGGGAAGGGGCACGGTGGGCGCGCTCTTCGGTCGGCCACGGCGAGACGCCGGCCGGTCCCGTGTCGAGCCCGTCGGAGGCAACCCGCTCGACGAGCTCCTCGAAGAGATGCGCGACCTCCGGCTAACCCTGGCCGCCGACCTGACCGCCGCCGCCGGCGCCGCCGACGCCGGTGCCGATGACGTCGCCGCGGACATCGTCGAGGCCGACCGGCACGAGCTCGCCCGGTTCGCCCGGATCGCCGACCAGCGACTGCTCCGCCTCCAGGGCCTCGCCGTAGCCGGCCCCGAGGCACCGAGCTGGCGTCGCCGGGTCGTCGTCGCGCTTCCCGTCGTACCCGTCGTCGGTGCCCTCGCGATCTCGGCGGCTGCCGCGTCCGGCGTGCTCCCCCTCCCGGGCGGCGATCGGCACCCGGCCGCGCCGCACCCCGCCGTCGTTCAAGCCCAGAGCTCGGCGCCGGCCGACACGTCGTTCCGCAACCTCGTCGACCTGCTCGACGGCGATCCCAGCGCCTCGCAGGTCATCGCCGCCGCCTCCAGGCTGCATCGTCAGATCGCCAAGCTCATCGCCACCTCGCCCAACAACCCGCAGGGCGCTGCGGCAGTGGCAGAGCTCTTGCGCATGGAGCAGAACCTGCTGATGCGCACGCAACCGCCCGGCGCCGACTTCGTGCTCAACGCGACCCGCAAGCTGGCCGCCCGCCTCGACAGCGTCGCGCCGCACGTCACGTCGCCGGCCGTGGTCCCGACCGTGCTCCCGACTGTGGCGCCGACGCCGAAGCCGACCCGCAAGTCCACGTCGACGACCTCGCCGAAGCCGTCGAGCTCGCCCAAACCGACGAGCACGCAAAGCAGCAAGCCGCCGTCGAGTTCACCCTCGCCGAGCCATACGCCGTTCCCCGCACTGCCCGGCGGCTAATCCACTGCTCGATCGGTCCGTTGCTCGGCAGTTGTCGAGGCAGTTGGCGTCACCGCAGCGACGAGTGTTCGGTTCTCAGTCGTGTCCGATGGTGTGCTTCGTTTGGCCGGAACCGCCGTTCTCGCACTCGTGTTGCAAACTTTTCTCAAATACGACGCACGCCGTGTCGCAGGAGTCAAGCACCGTTCGCACGTCAAATCATGACGCACTTTTTCGTTGCAGGGCAACGCATGCACGCGCATGACGGCGTCGCGCACTCAGTGTGCGGCAACACGAAGCGCGCAACCGCCGCGCGACACGCGGAACGAAACCTTGCCGCAGAGGTGGAAATGCGTGTGCATTCGATGTCACGATTGCGCTCAGCACAGTCCCGTTCCTAGAGAGCTAGGGGGCACAGGTGGCACCAGCAGCGGCGAAAAAGACCGCGCGCAAGAAGTCGACGGCCAAGAGGGCCACGGCGAAGAAGTCGACCGCACGCAAGTCGACAGCGCGCAAGTCAACCGCCAAGAGGTCGACCGCACGCAAGTCGACCGCCAAGAAGACAGCACGGAAGACAGCCAAGAAGTCGGCTGCCCGCAAGTCGACCGCCAAGAAGTCGACAGCGCGCAAGAGCACCGCGCGCAAGTCAACGGCGAAGAAGTCGACCGCACGCAAGAAGTCGACGGCCAAGAGAGCCACGGCGAAGAAGTCGACCGCACGCAAGTCGACTGCCAAGAAGGCAACGCGCAAGAAGTCGACCGCGCGCAAGACAACGCGCAAGGCGACCGCCAAGAAGGCAACGCGCAAGAAGTCGACGGCCCGCAAGGCGACCGGCGCACGCAAGACGGCTGCCAAGCGGACCGCCAAGAAGACTGCCCGCAAGACCACCGCCCGGAAGTCGACCGCCCGCAGGACCGGGGCGCGCAAGACGACGGCCCGCAGGGGCCGCAGCGCCTCACCAGCGGTCCCGCCGATCGAGGTCACGGCGCCAGGGCCGGTAGCACCCGCGACCTCAGCGGCGCCGGGCGAGGCGACGGATGTCCTCGTTCCGCCGACGAACGGATCCACCCCGGCGTTCTGACCGGGCGCTTCACCATCGAGCCGCCGCGTGAACCTCCGGGTTCGCGCGGCGGCTCGGTGTTCGGGGGCCGATTGCGGGCATACCCGCCCGGACTGGCTGACCTGGGAGGGTGAGGGCCCGTGGGGGCTGAGGCGGGAACGACGCCGGACGAGGTCTCCGTCGACCGGATCCGCCGGCTGCTCGACGGCCGGTGGGCCTGGATCCGCGACGAGGTCCGCCAGACGCTGCAGGACCCGCTGTTCGCACCGGTCTACGACGTCTCCGTCGACGAGCACCGTGAGCGCGTCCTCGCCCAGGCCCGGAAACTCGCCGGCACCCCCGGGCCACGGCTGCTGTTCCCGAAGGAGCACGGTGGCGACGGTGAGATCGGCGCCGCGATCACGGCGTTCGAGACGCAGGCGTTCGGCGACCTGTCGCTGCTGGTGAAGACTGGCGTCCAGTGGGGCCTGTTCGGCGGCGCGATCCTCCACCTCGGGACCCAGCATCATCACGAGCGCTATCTCCGCGCCGTCATCAGCCTTGACCTGCCCGGCTGCTTCGCGATGACCGAGACCGGTCACGGCTCCGACGTCCAGTCCCTGCGGACGACGGCGACCTACGACGCCGACAGCCAACAGTTCGTCGTACAGACACCGGACGACGACGCGGTGAAGGACTACATCGGTAACG
>JAVEEE010000165.1 GCA_030840615.1 Frankiaceae bacterium
AACAGCCGCCAGTCCTGGAGGAAGCGCAGCTTCTCGGGGATGCCCAGCAGCAGGGCCGCACCGAGCAGGGAACCGGCCACCGTGCCCATCCCGCCGAGCACAACCGCTGCGAGCAGCAAAGCGGAGGCGATGAACTGATAGGCGTTGGGCTCGACCGCGCCGCCGATGTGCGCGTTGACGGTGCCCGCGGTGCCCGCGAGGGTCGCGCCGATGCCAAAGGCCAGCAGCTTGAGCGCCACTGTGTTGATGCCCATGGCCCGCGCGGCCAGCTCGTCCTCTCTGATGGCTACCCAGGCACGGCCGATGCGGCTGTCGTTGAGCCGGGCGAAGGTGAGCATGACGAGAGCGATCAGCACGATGTCGAGGAAGTAGTAGTTGCTCTGGTAGGGCAACAGGACGCCGAACGCCGTATGTGGTTTGCCGAAGTCGTAGCCCCCGGGAAGCACGAGGTCCGGAATGCCGGAGATGCCGTTCGGCCCCTGAGTCAGCCCGGTCCAGTTGATCGCGACGATGCGGAAGATCTCGCCGAAGCCGAGCGTCACGATCGCGAGGTAGTCACCCCGCAACCGCAAGGTCGGCGCGCCGACGAGCACTCCGAAGAAGGCTGCCGCGAGGGCACCCAACGGGATCACCAGGATGAACGGCACGTGCACGTGCACGGTTGTGAAGATCGCATTGGACAAGAGCGCGGAGACGTAGCCGCCGATGCCGAAGAACGCGATGTAGCCGAGGTCAAGCAGACCGGCAAGTCCGACGACGACGTTTAGTCCGATTGCTGCGGCGGCGAGCACGCCGATCCGCGCGCCGACCGCCATCCAGACGGCGTTGCCGTCCTGGGTGAACGGGAAGGCGACCGCCGCCGCCAAGCTGAGCAGGTAGCCGAAGTAACGGAAACGGTCGAACGCGGTGCTGAACGCCTGCGTGACGCCGAACGCGCCGAGGGCGGCCGCGAGCGCACCAACGAAGACAGCGAAGGCGAGGAACTGCTTCTCGTCCTCGATGCCGAGCCCGATCACAACGGCCGCCAGGAGTGCGCCGATCACGACCACGACGAACGCGAGATCCACGAGCGCAGGGAAGGCGGGCAGCTGCAGACGTTCCGTCACCGGGACGGTGTCGGCCGCCGCCACCAGCAGCAGCGATCCGATCAGCGTGACCCAGACGCCGATGCCTACGGCGCCACCCCCGCCGCCGGACTTCCAGATCTTGTAGAGCAGGAACAGGGTGATGATCAGCGAGCAGACGCCGGCAGCCATGGCCGCGCGGCGCCGTCCTTTGAGCGGTGTCACCCCCGCCACCGCCAGGATGGCCAGCAGCAGCACGTAGAGACGAGGGCCGCCTAGGCCGGCGGTGCTGAGGTTGCCGGCGATCGGCGTCGTGAAGCCGACACCACTGCGCGTCCAGGGCAGGAAGCCTCCGACAGCGACCACGACGGCCGCACCGAGCAGCAACCACCTGCCGCTCGCGCCGATGAGGTTCTGCAGCCGGGTGCGAGCCTCGTGGACAGTGCGCTGGACGGGGTTCATGCGCGCGCTGCCACCTCCTCGCCGAACAGCCCGTTCGGCTTGAAGACGAGCACGAGGATGAGGACGACGAAGGCCCACAGGTCCTTGTAGCCGGAACCGTGCGGCAGGTACTGCGTCGCCATGACCTCCACGATGCCGATGATGAACCCGCCGGCGACACAGCCGGTGATGTTGCCGATGCCGCCCAGCACCGCGGCAGTGAAGGCCTTGAGGCCGGCGGTGAAGCCGTCGTCGAACCGGACGGTTCCGAGCCGCGCCCCCTGCAGGACACCCGCCACGGCTGCGAGCACCGCGCCCAGCGCGAACGTCGTGACGATGACCCGGTTGGTGTCGACGCCCATCAGCTGAGCGGTGTCAGGGTCCTGCGCGGTCGCCCGCATGGCCCGCCCCGTCCGAGACCGCAGGACGAACGCCTGCAGCGCGATCATCAGGGCGATCGCCACCGCCACCACGGACACGGAGGCCCACGTGATCCGAACGCCGCCGACCGTGAAGAAACCGTCGGGGAGCAGGGAGGGGAACGGCAGCGGCTTCTTCGCTCCGGGGTACTTGAGCCGCACGCCCTCTTCGATGATCGCCGAGACGCCGATGGCCGTGATCAGGGGGGCTAATCGAGGTGCGTTGCGGAGCGGGCGGTAGGCGAACCGCTCCATGATGACTGCAGCCGCGACGGACCAGATGATCCCGACGATGAGGCAGATCGGCAGCGCGATGAGGATGTGGTCCTGCATGCCGGTCGGCATGTGGTTGTAGACGAGCAGCCCGCCGAACGCACCCAGCATGAAGATGTCGCCGTGGGCGAAGTTGATCAGCTGAATGATGCCGTAGACCATCGTGTAGCCCAAGGCGATCAGGCCGTACGTCGCGCCGAGCACGACGCCGTTCGACAGTTGCTGCAGGAACTGCGTCACGGGACCTCCACGCGGAGAGGGGCGGGTGAGACCCGCCCCTCTCCTGCGCGACTAGGTACGAGTGCCGATCAGAAAGTGTCGGTCTTGACCGGCGCCCAGGCGCCGCTCGTGACCTTGTAGACCGTCAACACCCGGTTCGTCGTGTCGCCGTACTTGTCGAAGGACACGTGCCCGGTCACACCCTCCATGTCCGTCTGACCAACCGCAGCCACGATCGCCTGACGAGCAGCAGCGTCGATCGAGGTCTTGCCGGACAGCGCCGTTGCCATCGCCTGGATGATCACGTTGGCAGCGTCGTAGGAGTAGGCGCCGTACGCGGAGAAGTCCTCCTTGTAGCCGGCCGCCTTGTAGTCCTGAACGAACTTCTTGGCCGAGGCGAGCGCGGCCGTAGGAGCACCGACAGACGTGGCCAGGTCGCCGTTCGACTTCGCGCCGGCAAGCTGGATGAACGTCGGGTCGTAGATGCCGTCGCCGCCCATCAGAGGCACGTCGAGGCCGGAAGCCTTCATCTGCTTGGAGAGCGGGCCGGCCTCCGGGTACTCGCCGCCGTAGTAGACAGCGCCCGGGTTGGTCGGCTTGATCTTGCTGATGACGCCACTGAAGTCCTTGTCACCAGGGTTGATCGTCTGGTGGGACGTGACCTGCCCACCCTCCTTCTTGAACTCCTTCTCGAACTGAGCGGTAAGGCCGGCGCCGTAGGTCTTCTGGTCGTTGACCGTGGCCACCTTGTGGACGCCCGACGTGTAGAGGTACTTCGCGGCGAACGGGCCCTGGATCGCGTCAGTCGTGGAGACCCGGAAGTACGACGCGTAGGGGCGGGTCTTGTTGCCGCTGGCGTAGTCCGGACCCTGCGTCAGCTCGACGCCCGTGTTGGCCGGCGAGATCATGACGATGTTCTGGTCGTTGTATGCCTTCTGCTCCTGCTGAGCAACGCTGGAGTTGAGTGTGCCGACGATGCCGACGAGGTTGCTGATGCTGGACAGCCGGGCCGCGACCTGACCACCAACGTTGGCGTCGGCCTGGTCGTCCTCGGGCTGGAACTTGATCGTCCATCCCTTGACGGTGCCTGCGGCGTTGGCCTGCTTGACGGCGAGGTCGACGCTGTTCTTCATGCCGAGTCCAAGAGCGGACAGCGGGCCGGTGAGGGGCGCGGACATCCCGATGATGACGGTGTGTGCCCCGCCTCCGCTTGTTCCTCCGCTGCTCTTGTTGCTGCCGCAGCCCGCAATGACGATCGCACCTACGACGACCGGCATGGCGACGCGGACGAGATTACGGTGTCGCACGCCTAGCTCCTCCCGCTTTGACTTAACCGGCCTCGCAGCCGGGACGCCCGGCGTGCTTGTGCCGAGCGAGGGAAACCTAGCGCCTTTCCCGCCGTTAGGAGAACCACTGTTGCCGTGTCGTGATCAAGCCTGGTTGACCGGCGGGTCAGACCGCAGGCGAGTCGGTGCCGGCGAGAACACCGTCCGCGACCGCGCGCATGGAGGTCCGGCGGTCCATCGAGGCCTTCTGGATCCAGCGAAATGCCTCGGGCTCCGACATGTTGTGCTCGGTCTGGAGACGGCTCTTGGCACGGTCGACGATCTTGCGGGTCTCGAGTCGTTCCTGAAGATCGCCGACCTCGGCTTCGAGCGCGGCGATCTGCGTGTGGCGGCTGACGGCGACCTCGATCGTGGGCAGCAGGTCGCTCTTGGCGAACGGTTTGACCAGATAGGCCATCGCTCCTGCATCGACCGCCCGCTCGACGAGCTCGCGCTGGGAGAACGCCGTGAGCATCACGACCGGCGCGATCCGATTGGCGACGATCTGCTCAGCGGCCGAGATGCCGTCGAGGACCGGCATCTTGACGTCGAGGATCACGAGGTCGGGGCGGAGCTCTTCGGCGAGGCGGACGGCCTGCTCCCCGTCGGCGGCCTCGCCGACGACGTCGTAGCCCTCTTCCTCGAGCATCTCTTTGAGGTCGAGGCGGATGAGCGCCTCGTCCTCAGCGATGAGGACGCGCCGTTGCGTCGCCACGGTCGCGAAGCCTAGCGAGCACACCGACTGTGGAGGTACGTCGGATACTTTTGAGCAACGTCCAGCAGGCCGGGATGACGGAACGGTAGACGTGGAGGTCTCAAAAACCTCTGTCCGAAAGGGCGTGCGGGTTCGAGTCCCGCTCCCGGCACAATCCACGAAATTGTCGGACGTCGATGCGAGCATCGGGTATGCACGCGGTATCGACCCGCCAGATGGCGATAGACCTGTTGAGGGTCGGTATGACCCGCAGGGATGTTTGCCGGGTGCTAGAGGTCGGTTACAACAGCACCTACCGCTGGGAGCGGCGACTCGAGCCCCTACCGAGCGCTTCGTCGATCCGATGTTTCCGCTGTGAGAGCGATCCAGTTCCGGAGCCGGCGGCCTACTTGTACCTGCTCGGGCAATACCTGGGTGATGGACACATCCGAAAAAGCGGGCGCAGCAACTGCCTGAGCATTACGTGCTGCACTCACTATCCAGGCATCATGCGTGAGGTCGAAGAGACGATGCGGCGCGTGTTACCCGTATCTGTGTTCCATCGAAGACGCGCGGACGGCTCGGCCTGTATGAACGTCGAGGCCAACACCATTCATTGGAAGTGTGTCTTCCCGCAGCACGGCGCCGGCATGAAACACACGCGACTCATCTCACTCGAGCAATGGCAGCAAGACCTGGTACGGATGGATCCGCGTCCCCTGATACGGGGGCTCATCCACTCCGACGGCTGCCGGCTCACCAACTGGACCGATCGAAGCGTCGGGGGAACGACGAAGCGCTACACCTATCCGCGGTACCTCTTCAGCAACGTGTCCGACGACATCCGTGGGATCTTCACCGACGCGCTCGACCTGCTCGGCATCGCGTGGAAGCAGAACAACTGGAACTCGATCTCCGTCGCGCGCCGCGAGGCTGTCGCGGCGCTCGACACGTTCGTCGGTTCGAAGT